>DASYZN010000083.1:0-2177 GCA_035946105.1 Thermoplasmata archaeon
CAGGAACGACAGATCGCTCACTCCGTGGCGTCGCTCGAGAGGCCGGCCAGGGCGACCTCGACGATCTTCGGGGTCGCGACCCCCTTCAGGAGCGACGGGGTCCGGTCGATCGCCTCGGCCTCCCGGCGGGCGCTGTCGACCAGCGCCGCCGCTTCCTCGGTGGCGCGGCGGCGCGCTTCGGCGAGCGCGGCCTCCCGGCGGGCCTCCGCCTCGGCGCGGGCCTTGCGGAGCGCGGCCTCCGACTCCTCCCGCAGGCGGGCGAGGGTGGATTCCCCCTCGCGCTTCGCCTCGGTGAGGCGCCGGTCGAAGTCGGCCTCGACCTCCTTCATCCGTCGCAGGGTGTCGGCGGAACCGGTCGCTGCCCCGGGGCCGTGGGGAGCCGAAGCCTCGGCCATGCTAGACGACCCCGTAGAGGACGAGCAGGGCGAGGAGTCCCAGGAGGGCGGCGGCCTTCCAGAGGACGGAGAGGCGGATCACCCAGAGGAACTTGTTCGGGGACGGGTGGTTATGCGGCCGCTGAGCCATGTTCCGCCTCCTCCATCTTGCGCTTGACGGTCTTCAGCATCGAGAAGGCGTCCCGCTCGAGCTCGTCGAACCGGAACTTGATGAACCGCACGATCTCGCCCAAGCGCGGGATGAGGACGTTCTCGATCGCGCTCGCCCGCCGCTTCGTCTTCTCGATCTCGTGCAGGAGCCGGCGGAGCGCGTTCTCCTTCTCGGCGATGTGGAGGACCACGGCGTAGATCTGCTGGAAATGGCGGACGGATTCGTGCACGGTCGCCGGCAGCTGGAGGAGCGCCGTCTCCGGGACCGGGGCGAAGCCCCCGGAGTCGACCCTCGGCGTCTGGACGCCCATCACGTTCTTCGTCCCCACCGTGACCCTCGTGAGGTCCGGGAGGAGGAGGGCGATGCTCTCGAGCCGGATCGGGCCCACGTCCATCTCGGCCCGCCGGATGGAGGCGTAGCCCAAGGCGATCCGCGCCTGGAGGTCCCCGCGGAGCTTGAGGGCCTCCTTCGAGAGGCCGAAGAACTCGGCGATGAGGGCGGAGCGCTTCAGCTTCAGGAGCTTCAGTCCCTTGCGGGCGAGCACGATCCGTCGCCGGGTCCTGAGGAGTTCGAGCCGGGTCGGCCGGACGTTCTCGATCGCCATCCTGCGGACGCTCCCCGGACTACGCCGCCCGTGCCGTCCGGAACTTCTGGATGAATTCGGGCTTGATCCGCTTGAGCTCGGACTCCGGCAGCTCCGAGAGGATGTCCCAGGCGATGGCGAGGCTCTGGTCGATCGTGCGGTCCTCGTCCGGCCGCTGGTTCACGAACTCCTTCTCGAATCGGTCGGCGACCTTGAGGTAGATCCGGTCTGTGGCGGAGAGCGCCTCCTCCCCGACGATCGCGCTCAGGGCGCGCTGGTCCTTGCCCGTGGCGTAGCTCGCGTAGAGCTGGTCGGCGACGCCCCGGTGGTCCTCGCGGGTGCGTCCCTTGCCGATCCCCTGGTTCATCAGGCGGGAGAGCGAGACCAGCACGTCGATCGGCGGATAGACCCCCCGGCGCTGCAGATCGCGGCTCGCCACGATCTGGCCCTCGGTGATGTACCCGGTCAGGTCCGGGATCGGGTGGGTGATGTCGTCCGCAGGCATCGTCAGGATCGGGAGCTGGGTGATCGAGCCCTTGCGGCCGTGGATCTTCCCCGCCCGCTCGTAGAGCGTGGCGAGGTCGGTGTAGAGGTACCCGGGGTAGCCCCGGCGGCCCGGGACCTCCTCCCGCGCGCTCGCGATCTCGCGAAGCGCCTCGCAGTAGTTCGTCATGTCGGTGAGCACGACCAGGATGTGCATGTCCCGCTCGTAGGCGAGGAACTCCGCCGTCGTGAGCGCCATCCTCGGCGTGATGACCCGCTCCATCGAGGGATCGCTCGAGAGGTTCAGGAAGACGACGGTCCGCTCGAGGGCCCCCGTCGATTCGAACTCCTTGAGGAAGAAGTTCGCCTCCTCGCTCGTGATCCCCATGGCCGCGAAGACGACGGCGAAGCTCTCCGAGGAATCGCGGAGCTTCGCCTGCCGGACGATCTGGGCGGCGATCTGGTTGTGCGGAAGGCCCGCGCCGGAGAAGATCGGGAGCTTCTGCCCCCGGACGAGGGTGTTCATCACGTCGATGTTCGTGAGCCCGGTCTGAATGAACTCGCT
>DASYZN010000084.1:0-6021 GCA_035946105.1 Thermoplasmata archaeon
GTTCCGGTCTCCCCGCCGGCACGGACCCGATCGGGGAATCCGTGGCGCGCGAACTCACATATAGACAATCGCGGTCGAGGGAGCATCCGCGGTCCCCGGGGGCGTTGGGCACAATGAACGATCACGACCCGGTGGCGTGGCGGCGCGCGCCGCGCTGAGCCGACCCGGGGATTTTCTTGACGCCTTCCGCCCGCGCTTCGACGGTCTCGAGGGGCGCCCACGGATTCTCCCGCTCGGCCGGGATGAGCGGCCTCCTCGCGGCCGCCCTCGGCGCGCCGCTCGTCGCCGCGACCCTCCTCCCGGGCGCCGGCGGGCTCGCGACCGACCTTCCGAGGGCGATCGTCGATCTAGGGGCGTCGTTCGTCCGGATGCTCCTCGCCTACCTACTCTCCCTCGGTTTCGCCCTCGTCTACGGGTACTTCGCGGCCACGAGCCGCGCGGGGGAGCGCGTGCTGATCCCGATCCTCGACATCCTGCAGTCCGTCCCGATCCTCGGGTTCTTCCCCGTCGCGATCGTCGCCTTCGTCTCCCTCACGCCGGGGAGCCCGATCGGGGCGAACCTCGCCTCGATCTTCCTCATCTTCACCTCGATGTCCTGGAACATGGTCTTCGGGGTCTTCGAGTCGTTGAAGTCGCTCCCCTCCGACCTCAAGGAGGCGGCGGACGCCTTCGGGGTCCACGGCCTCCAACGCACCCGCGAGGTCCTGCTCCCGGCGACGGTAAACCGGCTCGTCTACAATTCGGTCCTGTCCTGGACCGGGGGGTGGTACTTCCTTGTCGCCGCCGAGTTCATCTCGACGGCCTCGTCGACCACGGCGCTCCCGGGGATCGGGACCTATCTCTTGACCGCCGCCGGGCGCCACGACGGCACCGCGCTCATCGCGGGCCTCGCCGCCCTGATCGCCCTGATCGCCGTCCTCGATCTTTCGGTCTGGCGACCGCTCGGCCGATGGGCCGAGAAGTACCGCTACGACCAGTCCCCCTCCGGAGAGGGCGAGGTCACGGGAGGTCCGAAGCCCCGCGCCCCGTTCGTCCGGGCCGCGCGCCTCGTCCGGCGCGGGTTCGTCACCGGCGTCACCCGCCTCGGCACCCCGTTCGTCGCCCTCGCGGCGCGGACGACCGGAGCCGCGGCCCCCTCGACCCGGCCGTTCCGACGGACGATGGCCCGCACCCTCGCGCTCGGGGCGCTCCTCGTGACGGCCTGGCTCCTCGTGATCACGATCACCGTCTCTGTCTACCGGGTGATCACGGGGCCGATCCTCCCGCAGGTCCGCGAGCAGATCGCGACGATCCCCCTCGCCCTCGGCCTCTCAGCGAGCCGCCTCGTCCTCGCCTACCTGGTCGCCCTCGCCATCGGCCTGCCGCTCTCGGCCTTCCTCGCCCGCCGGCCCTCGGCGTCAAGGTTCGGGCTCCCTGCCGTCGAGATCGTCGCGAGCGTGCCGGCGACGGCCCTCTTCCCGGCGTTCATCTTCGGCCTACCGGCGATCATCGGGGTGGACGCGACGTCGATCCTGATGATCATCACGGGGATGGTCTGGTACCTCTTCTTCAACCTCCTTTCCGGGGTCCGCTCGATCCCGCCGGATCTCGAGGAGGCGGCGAGCTCCTTCGGCGTCGAGGGCGCCCTCTACCGAAAGCGGCTCCTCTTCCCGGCGATCTTCCCGTCGTTCGTCACGGGTTCGATCACCGCCTTCGGCGGAGGCTGGAACGCCCTCGTGATCGCGGAGTACCTGCAGAACCCCGCCGGCGGGCCCCCGTTCCAGGTCCTCGGGATCGGGGCGCTCATCGACAAGGGGAACAGCGAGTTCGCTCCGAACGGGGGGCTCCCGCTCATGGTGACGGCGCTCTTCACCATGGTCCTCACCGTCGTCGTGGTCAACGAGCTCTTGTGGAAGCCGCTCTACCGACGGGCGGTCGAGAAGTACCGCTACGACTGATCGGACGGTGGGGGATCGGGCATGGCGCTCATCGAGGTCGAGGGGGTCGACAAGTCGTTCCCGTCGCGGCACGGGACCATCTCGATCATGGCCGACGTCTCGTTCACCGTCGCGGACAACGACTTCCTCGCTATCGTCGGTCCGTCCGGCTGCGGGAAGTCGACCCTCCTGAGGCTCATCCAGGGACTCGACCGCCCCACCGCGGGTTCGATCCGGTTCCGCGGGCAGCCGATCGACGGCCCGGCGGCCCAGATGGCGATGGTGTTCCAGAACTTCGCCCTGTATCCGTGGCTCTCGGTCAAGGAGAACGTGGCGCTCGGCCTCGAGGCCCGCCACTGGAACCCCGAAAAGCTCGAGGCCCAGGTCGAGCGGTACATCTCGGTCACCGGGCTCGTCGGGTTCGAGGAGGCCTACCCGAGGGAGCTCTCCGGGGGGATGCGGCAGCGGGTGGGCCTCGCCCGCGCCCTCGCCGTCGAACCCGCGGTCCTCCTGATGGATGAGCCGTTCAGCGCCCTCGATCCGCTCACCGCGGAGAGCCTTCGCGAGGAGGTCCTCCAGCTCTGGCGGGACCCGACCCTGCCTCCCGAGGCCGTGATCCTGGTGACCCACAACATCGAGGAGGCGCTCCTGATGGCGGACCGGGTCCTCGTCCTCTCTCGGCGTCCCGGCCGCATCCTCACAGGGGTCCTGGTCCAGCTCCCGAGGCCCCGGGACCGCAAGTCCGAGGCGTTCTATGCCCTGACCGACTACGTCTACTCGCTGATCACCGAGGGGGTGCCGCCCGGGCAGGGGCCGCCGCTCGCCTCCACGCGCGGGGGGGCGGAGCCGGGCCCGTCGGTGGCTCGGCCATGACCCACCGTCCGATCCGGATAACAACCATTATACCCCGACCCCCTCATCCAATCCCTTCCCGGTGGTAACGCGAGCCAACATGCCCACTCCGTACCCGAAATGCTCCCCGACCGAGATGATGGGCCTGCTCGTGCTGCTCAACAGCCACTCGGGGAGCGAGGACATCGCCCGTCTCGCGCAGGACCTCGACCTCGAGATCGACGAGATCCTGCCGGCGATCGATTTCGGCCAGGTCCTCGGCTTCCTGGAGGTCGCGGACGGCCAGGCGAAGCTCACCCCAAGCGGCAAGACCCTCCTCGCGGGGTCGATCCGGGCCCGCAAGGGGATCGTGCGTGAGCAGCTCGAGCGCACCACGCTCTACAAGGCGCTGCTGAGGGCCCTCGAGAGCGCGCCGGAGCATCGGCTCACCGAGGAGCAGGTGAACGGGCTCATCGCCTTCACCACGGCCCCCTCGGACGCCCTCACCCAGAACATCATCAACTGGGGTCGGTACGCCGAGATGTTCCGATACGATCCGGACGAGCATCTGCTGCTCCCGGTCCAGCCGAAGGCGCCCCGTTCGGGGAGCGGCCGTCGGTCGCCCCCGATCGCCCCGTCGGGGGGTCCGAGAACGCCTCCCGGGGAGAGCGCGGTGACCGCCGCGGCGCCCCCGAACGAGCAGCTCGCCTCGATCGGCTCGGCCGGGGCCTGAACGGATCCGCCGCCTCAACCCTTATGGCCGTGCGTCCATCCGACGCTCAGACGGGCACGTAGATCAGCGGAAGATCGCTGCTTTCGCAAAGCAGAGGCCGGGGGTTCAAATCCCCCCGTGTCCATTCTCATCGTCCCCCCCCGACGACAGCTCACCCAAGGCAGGGCACGGCCCTGGCCGCCGACTGGGGGCGGCATCGCCTTCCCGCCTCGACCCAGGCGCGGTCGCCAGCCGGATGTGGCTCGCCGCGTCCCCACACTGTCCAATGGTCAGGTAGGCTATTTCACGAACTCGACGTTCGGTAGCCCCCGGAAAGGCCTGGTCGCCCCTCAGGAAGCGGCGGTAGAGGGCCGGGGCCGCGGCTTGCCCCCACGCATCCGCGGTGGAGCAGGTGCGATGGTGGGCCGACATCTCTGTCCGAAACTCCGCGGCGCGGAGAGCGGCCCCACGCGGGACTTCGACGAACCCTGGAAGCATCGCCCGGGCCCGAGGGAGCGCGTCGACTCGGTCGATCCGTTGCAGGAGAGGGGCATCCTCCTCCTGGACGTTCACCGCGGTTGTGGCGATCGCACGGGTTCGAAAGATGCTCGCCTAACGGGGAGTCCCGCCGAAGAGTTCGAGGAACGCGTGGGAGTTAGCCAGGAGGTTCGCCAAGTTCCCCTCGGTGGTTCGTGAGGGCGGGCAACTCGGCGGTGCGGACCTTCCCCCTGAGCGAGCCCGCCAGCTCAAGCAAACCGGAGACCTTGGAGATCTCGAGCGGGGCGGTGTCCCCTTCGTGGCGGTGTAGCTTCAACGTCCTTCTTCGGAAGAAGAGCGGCGAGCGGATTCCCGGCGCGCCGGACGTTCAGGGCGGTCATGGCCGTTTCACAATGTCGCATAAGAATGATGTCGTACGCCATCTCACTCTTGGACGCCTACGGGCGGGTGCCCCGAATACCTAACGGCGAACGAACTTCGCTATAGCGAAGATATTTAGGTCCCGGTCCTCGTCGTGTCTTCGATGACGGCGATCCGCCTCCCGCGACTCCACTGTTTCCGATGCCTATACGAATGGGTCCCTCGTAAATCGGTCGTGCCGGCCTGTCCACGCTGCCGATCGAAACTTTACGCGACTCCTCGAATTCGCCCGATCCGGCTGGGGAACGGGCTCGGGATCGAGGAGGTGATCGGTCCGAAGAAGCGGGCCCTCCTGACCTCGGCGCGCCGCCTTGGGGCCGTGCGCGTTCGGGTCTTCGGATCGGTTCGTCGTCGGGAGGCACGCCCCGACAGCGACGTGGACCTCCTGGTGGATTGGGGGGTCCGGCGCAGACCGCTCGCCCCGCTCCACCTCGCCATCGAAGCCCGGCGGCTCCTCGGACGCCGGGTGGATGTGGCCTCGGAGGAGACCCTCTCTTGGTCGATGCGGCCGTACGTGCTCGCCGAGGCCGTGGAGCTAGAACCCGGATGAGGCGGAACGACGCAGAAAAGGTCCGGATCATGATCGACCGCGCGGAGGCCATGCGGGAGGTCGTCGCCCTTCGCCCGTCCGAGTACTCGTCCAACGACCGTCCGGGGAGACTGGCCCGGGCTGCGCTCCGCAGTTACGTCTACGAGTTTTGCGACGCGGGGAACGAACTCGGCAAGGCCGTTCGCTCTGCGAACCCTCGAGTAGACTGGGAGGAGATCGCGGAGATGCGGTACAATCTGGCCCACGAATACCCCGCGGTGACGCCGGAGGATGTCTTGGCCTTCGCCAAAGACCGGGTGCCCCGCGTGGTCGGCCATTTGCGACGGTTGCGCTTCCCTCGCGGGTGACCTTCCAATCGGATCGCCCGAGGCGCAACCTCCGAAGGAGGTCCAACCCTAATCGGGTGCTGGTCCCCCCGTGCCCATCGTCCGCTCGGGTCCGAGGCGAGCCCGTGCGGACCCTATGGCCCCTAGGGGTGCCCAGCCTTGCGGTACTGGGCTCGGATGACCGGCGCGTCGGCGTCGAATTCCGTCTGGAGGAACTCCCGGGCGGTGGGCTCGATCTCGGGTCGCGACAGGACCTTGGAGGTAAACTCGCCGTAGACGTCGATGCGGGTCCGTTCGCCCTTCGGCGAATACAGATACACGAACTTCGAGCCCGCCAGCACGCCCTCGATCCATTCGGTCACGACGGAGACCGGTTCGAACATCGAGATCCTCATCTTGTCCGGAGTCCAGGCCCCGCGGAGCAACCGTTCGGAACCGTAGAGGAAGGTGATCTCCGAGACCTTCTCGAAGGTCGGCTTCCGAGTCGTCTTGTGCGCGGCATCGTGGGCCTCCCCCCCGAACAGATACTTCCACACGAACCCGACCGGCGCGTCAAACTCGCTTCCCTCGTCGCGCAAGAACACCATCGAACGACCTTCCCTCCGTTCACCGGACCCGGGAGCTATTAGCTGCTCGATGGCCCGAGGCGACCTTTCTCCTCGGGGGGATCTCCGGGTCTCCCCCCCGACCCCTCGCGGGACCCCCCGCGGGCCGCGGCCTCCGGAACCCGGGCCGCGGTTTCTCCCACGAGTCGCTCCCCGGGCTCGC
>DASYZN010000085.1:0-2528 GCA_035946105.1 Thermoplasmata archaeon
CGACCAGGACGCTCACCTCATCCGCCACTCTTCCCGCCTCCCTTCTCGAGCATTCTCACGTGATCGCCGCGCACCGTTACTGGGATGGGGACGACGGCCTCGATGAGCTCGACCGTGATCTCTTCCTTTGCCTGGTCGATCTTCTTGACCCGGGCCTTCTCGCCCTTGAACGGACCGGCCACGAGCTCGACGATGGCCCCCTCGACGAAGCCCTCGACGGTGATGCGCGGCACCAGCAGCGGCTCGACCTCCTTGAGCGTGGTCTCGCCCTCGACGAGGCCGCGGGCCTTGCGGATGCCCTTGAGCATCTCGCGGACGCCCTCGAAGCTCATCCCCTCCGCGAAGACGTAGCCACGGAGCGCCGCCGGAACGAGGAGGGCGAAGACGACGTCCGGCTTCTCCTCGGCCCTCGCGAGCAGGGTGTCGGCGACCTCGCGCTCGTAGCCGCGCGACGTCTTGATCGCGAGGATCGCCTGGCGGGCGACGCAGGCGAGCACCAAGGAGGCCGCGTTCGAGGTCGAGCCGGCCCATCGGGCGTGCAGGCGGACCTCGAGCCGGTCGCCGTAGCGGACCCCGACGGGGGCCGTGATCTGGAAGGCGAGCGGGACGGAGTGGCCCGGGGGCAGGGAGATCTCGACCTTCTCCCGCCGGGCGACCAGCTCGGTGAAGTTCCGCTTCCCCGGGGGCAGCCATTCAACGGGCCATTCGGCCCCCTCCCCCGGGTAGGTCGACGTGTAGGCGATCTCGATCCCGACGGTCGCGCTCGCGGCCTCGGGGCGGCGGCTCGTCAGGACCGCCGAGAGGGTGGCGATCGTCCCCGCGGTGACGTCCCGGGTCTCGTCGTCCGCCGCGCGCAGCGTGAGGAGGCCCGGGGACGGCTCGGGGGTGGGGGCCGTCGGGCCGACGCGCTCCTTCACCGGTGGCATCGGCGCTACGGCGGGCTTCGCCTCCGGGGTCCGGACGACCTCCTCCCCCGTGAGGAGCCCGATCCCGTCGGAGTTCGGGTTACCCGCCATCTCTGACCCTCCTCCCGAACGGGCTCACAGGCCCGCGAAGAAGTTCGACCAGAGCCACGGTCCCAGCTGGGTGAAGAAGATGTAGATGAGGAACCCGACGACGCCGATCAGCACCGCCCCGAGCCACGTCACCTCGAGCACCTTCACGTACTCGTCGACGGCGGGCTTGCGGGCCATTCGAAGCACCCGGCCGAACTTCCCATGGCCGACCGTTCGAAGCCGGCCGTCGAACTGGTCCTGGACGCGTTTCGCCCGGTCGAGGAACGCCATGATTGCTCCGGATCAGCGGACGACGTCGAGCTCCGGGCCCGCCTTGCGGGCCGGAGCGCCGCCGGCCGAGGGTCCCGCGAAAATCTGGGGGGATTTAACCCCGGTGACCACGAGCATGACCCGAATCGTGCTCTGCATCGTCGGGTCGACCGCGGCGCCCCAGATGATCCGGGCCGTCGGGCTCACGACCTTCTGGACGACCTCCGCCGCCTTCTGCGCCTCGGAGACCGTCATGTCGGGGCCGCCCGTGACGTTGATGAGGGCGCCGGTCGCCCCCGCGATGTCGACCTTCAAGAGCGGGGAGTTGATCGCCTCGAGGACCGCGTCCTCGGCCCGGTTGTCGCTCTCGGACTCGCCGATGCCGATCAGGGCGACGCCGCCCCCCTTCATGATCGTCCGAAGGTCGTTGAAGTCGAGGTTGACGAGGCCCGGGCGGGTGATGATCTCCGTGATCCCACGGATCGCGCGGGCGAGCACGGAGTCGGCGACCTTGAACGCGGTCTGGATGGGGAGCCGCGGGACGAGCTCGAGGAGCCGGTCGTTCGGAATCGTGATCACGGTGTCGATCGTGGAGCGCAGCCGCTCGAGCCCCCACATCGCGTTCTCGGCCCGCACGAGCCCTTCGGAGGCGAAGGGGAGCGTGCAGACGGCGATCGTGAGCGGGTTCCCGCCGTTCGCGTCCTTGGCGAGCTGGGCGACCACCGGTGCGGAGCCGGTCCCGGTCCCGCCGCCGAGCCCGAGGGTGATGAACACCATGTCGGAGTCCATGAGCGCCTTCTTGAGCTCGTCCTCGGCCTCATGGGCCGCCTGTTCGCCGACCTGGGGGAGCGCGCCGGCCCCGAGGCCGCGGGTGAGCCGCCGACCGAGGAGGATCTTCTTCGGGGCGTGGATCGCGAGCAGGTGCTGGGCGTCGGTGTTGCAGGCGATCATCGCCGCGTCCGTGAGGCCCTCCTCGGCGAGCCGATTGATCGTATTGCAGCCTCCGCCCCCGCAGCCGACGACCTTGATGTTCGTCTTGAGGCTCGCGAGCACGGCCTCGAGCTCGGCGTCGTCGCTCGTGGGCGTCGGCGCCCCGGGGGCCTGGGACCGCTTGGATTCGGGAACCGGGAGGTGCGCGAGGATCTCCTGGGCTAGCGGTCTCATGTAGGCCGTTCCTCGACGGGCGATGCAGCCTTGCCATTATAAAGCCGCGTTGCTCGCTTCGGCGCGTCGTGCGAGGACGGCCGGTCGACGGCCGTCCTT
>DASYZN010000086.1:0-4793 GCA_035946105.1 Thermoplasmata archaeon
ATCGGCGCCCGCCTCTCCGAGGAGAAGGACGACCGGGTCGTCGCCATGGCCCCGGTGGACGCGCGGTTCCCGGACCTGCTCACGATCACCTCGACCGGCTTCGGCAAGCGCTCGCCGGTCGACGACTACCGGGAGACCCGGCGCGGGACGCACGGGGTCCGCACGATCCGCACGGGGGACCGCAACGGCGAGGTCGTCGCCGTCCTCCCGACGAACGACGGCTCCGAGGTCCTCGTGACGACCCAGCGGGGCGTCACGATCCGCCTGGCGGCGGCGTCGATCCGCTCCCAGGGTCGCAACACCCTCGGCGTCCGGGTGATCCGGCTCGACGAGGGGGACGAGGTGAAGGACGTCGTCCTCCTCCTCGGGGCGCTCCCGGAACCCGCCGGCGGCCCCGCGGCCCCGGACGAGGGGGAGCCGCCCGAGGGGGACGACGACCCCCCGACGGAGGAGCGCCCGAAGGGTCGGGGGTCCGATGCGAAGGAGACCGAGGGGTAGGACCGCCCTGCGATGCCCGCACTGCGGGTCGGAGCGGCTCGTGACGGTCGGGGGGATGATCCTCGGCCAGGTCTACCATTGCCTCGACTGCGACTACGTGGGCTCCCTCGTCGTCGAGACAGACGAGCCCTCGCCGTCCGAGAAGACGCTCCCGCGATCGGACCCCTAGCCCGTCGGCGGCCCGCGCAGCCGGTCGGAGAACTTGAGGGCCCGGACCGTCGGCCCCACGTCGTGGGTCCGCAGGACGTCGGCCCCGAGCCGGCTCGCGAGCACGGCGGCGGCGAGCCCCGCCTCGGCCCGCTGCTCGATCGGTACCCCCCCGAGCGCCCAGCCGAGGAACGACTTCCGCGAGGCCCCCACGACGACCGGCCGGCCGAGCGAGCGGAGCTCGCCCAGGTGGGCCAAGAGGGAGAGCGACTGGGCGGGCGTCTTCCCGAAGCCGAGGCCCGGGTCGACGAGGAGCCGGTCCGCCCCGATCCCGTCGGACTCCGCCGTCTCGAGGGCGTCGGCGAGGCGTCCGTAGACCTCCCCTAAGAGGTCGTCGTAGCGCGTGTCCTCCTGCATGGTCTTCGGCTCGCCCCGAAGGTGCATGACGATCGCCGCGGCGCCGAGCTCGCGGACGACCCCCCGCATCTCGGGGTCAACGAGCCCGCTCACGTCGTTCACCACGTCCGCCCCCGCGACGACCGCCCTCCGGGCGACCTCGGCATGGCGGGTGTCGACCGAGATCGGGATCGGGACCCGCCCCTTCAGGCCGTCGAGGACGGGGGCGATCCGGTCCCACTCGACGTCCGGGGGGACCGGGGTCGCCCCGGGCCGGGTCGATTCGCCGCCCACGTCGAGGAGGTCGGCCCCGTCCTCGACCATCGAGAGCGCCTCGGCGATCGCGATCGGGGGATCGACGAACCGTCCGCCGTCGGAGAACGAATCCGGCGTCACGTTGACCACCCCCATGACGAGGGTGCGGCCCCCGACCAGGAACGATCGGTGGGCGCCCCGGACCGTCCGCTCCGACCTCCGCCAGCGATGGGAGAGCGCCCCGGCGAGGGTGAGGCGCAGCGCCGGCATCGAGGCGCCGGGGCCGTCGAGCCGAAGGAGGAGGCGGTCGAACGCCTCCCCCGTCGCCTCGACCGTGACCCCCCCGATCGCCGGACGACCCGCGACGGCCCCGGTCGCCTCGACCAGCTCGCCCCCGAGGGACCGCGCCTCCGTCCTCAGCCGATCGAGCGCGGTCGGGGCGACGTTCTCGAAGCGGACGGAGAACCGCGGCGGCCGTCGGAGCGGGGGGGATCCCTCTTCCCCCGCTGCCGCGTCCTCCGGATCGAGGATCCGGACCCTCGGGCACGCGTTCGGGGGCCGCCCCGGTCGTTCCGGAGGCGGCACGACGCCGCTAGGCCCCCACGATTAAAGGAAGATGCCGTGGCCCCGCCGATGGTCGCCGCGCGGCGCGAGGGTCGTGGGGCCGGGGGCGCGGTCCTCGCCCTCGAGGGTCCGTCCGGGGCCGGCAAGTCGAGCGCCGCCCGGGCGCTCTCGGGCTCGTTCGGCTACTACTTCGTCGCGGAAGCGTACGACCGCCTCGATCCGAGACCGTCGCTCGAGGTGCGCCACCTCGCCGACCTGGTCGCGGTGGAATCCGACCTCCTCGGGGCGGAGGTCGAACGGTACCGGGAGGCGGAGGAGGCGCGCCGCGCCGGCCGCTCGGTCGTCCTCGACACGGGATACCTCGGGCCGTTCACCTATACCCTCGGCCTCGCCGAGATCGACCCCCGCTTCCGACCCGCGGTCCGGCCGCTCGCCCGCCGGGTCCTCTCGCTCATCGAGCGGGGCTCGCTCGGGCTTCCGGACGGGACGATCTACCTCGACGTCCCGGAGTCCCACGCCGCCGATCGCGCCTCCCGGGACCCGGTCCGCCATCCTCCGCGCTGGGCGCGGCGACACCGCGAGGTCGCCCGCGTCGAGCGGGGGCTCTGGCTCGGGCCGTTCGGCGGGCGCTCCCCGAAGCGGGTCTGGCGGTTGCCGAGCCTCCCGAGCCCCGAGGAGGTGGCGCGCCGCGTCGACCGGGCGTGCCGCCGGGGGCGGTTCCCGGGGCGGCCGACCGGGGCGCTCGCCGTCCGGACCGTGCGGGCGTGGGCCGACGTCGCCGCCCGTTCGAGCAACCGTTAAGAACCGAGCCCCGTCTCGCGGTTCCCCCCCATGCGGCCGCTCGAGGTCCTCCAGGAGAGCCTCCACAAGCCGGTCCTCGTGGAGATGCGCGGGGGCCGTTCGGTCCGCGGGGTCCTCGACGGATTCGACCAGCACCTCAACCTCCTGCTGTCGGCGGCCGAGGAGATCGGCCCGGGCGCCCCGGGCCCCAAGGGCGGCCTGCTGGTCGTCCGCGGCGACTCGGTCGTCTACGTCTCGCCCTGACCTTCGGAGGATCGATGGGGAAGGGGACTCCGGCGCGACGCGGCGGCAAGATCGTCCACGTGATCTGCCGGCGGTGCGGCAAGCACTCCTACCACCGCCAGCAGCGGGTCTGCGCCTCCTGCGGGTTCGGCGAGACGGCCCGACGCCGCGGCTACGATTGGGCGAAGCTTCGCTAGGCCGGCGGGCGACCCGGCGAGCGGGGTCGCGAGACCCAGGGGTTCCCGAAGAGGCGGAACCTCAACGGCCGATCCGCGTCGCGCCGGATCCCGATCCTCGGACCCCGCACGATCCGCTCCCTCGGGGCCTCCCCCCCGAGGATCCGGACGGCCCCGACGATGAGATCGCTGCCGTCGTCGGCGCGGTCCACGGCGAGCGCCCGGCAGAGCCGACCGGGGCCCCGGGAGTCGCCCAGGAGGCCGTGGACCGGCTCGATCGCCCTCAGGAGGACGGCCTCCCCGGGGCGGGTCACGGCGTTCGCGCAGTGGACCTGGTGGATCCGGTAGACGTAGAGCGTGCCGGGGGGACCGAACATCGACCGATTGCGCATCGTCGGGCCGAACGCGGCGTGGTTGGCGAGATCCCCCGAGACGTACGCCTCCGTCTCGACGATCCGGCCGCACCGGTAGGCGCGTCCGTCCCGCCGCACGACCCAGCGGCCGAGCAGGGCCTCCGCGACCCGTTCCGTGGGGCGGTCGTAGAAGCCGCGCGAGAGCGGGCGATCGAACGCGGCCCGGACCCGCCGGCCCCGGGGCGCTAGAACAGCTGTCCGCGGTCGCACAGCGGCTTCCCGTCGACGGCGACCGTCGCTTCGCCGACGACGATCCAGGAGACGAACGGGCAGCGGTTCGAGCCCCCGTAGCCCGCGTTCCCCCCGATCCCGATCGTCACCGCGCCCGCCTCCTGGTCCTCGACCTGCGCGACGCCCGGTCCGAGCCGCGGATTGAGCCCGACGGAGAGGATCGAGACGATCTCCCGCCCCTTCGGGGCGGCTCGGAACGCCGCGTCGAACTCCGCCTGACCCGCGGTGTATCGGGCCTCGACGAGACGGCCCCCGGCCATCTCCCACTCCCCGCCCTCGACCCGGCCCTGGGAGAGGAAGCTCGGGCGGTTCGCGATCGCGATGCCGGCCGCGCTCTTCTCGTCGACGGCGACGGCGACCGTCCCGGGCGGGGAGACGGTGAGGTTGTGCCCGTGGGCGAGGTCGTCGGAGCCGATCGATCCGTCGTCGATCACGGGCGAGCGGCCCCGGAGCCTCAGGGCGAGATCGGTCCCGTTCGGGGCGGTGATCCGGACCCCCCGGCCGTGGCGGAGCTTCGCCGCCACGCTGCGGGCGCTGCGGGCGATGGCGGGCAGGTCCGCCTCGACCGTCGCCCGGGTGAGGTGTCGGCGCCACTCCGACGGCGAGACCCCCCAGGACGACGCCTGGGCGTCCGAGGCGTAGCCGAGGGCGCATCGGACCCCGCGCAGCCGGGCGACGCGCGCCCGTCGGTGCCAGTCCGGTCCGTGGGCGTCGAGCTCGGCGCGGACCGCCTCCGGCAGGGCATGGTAGCGGGTCCGATCGGCGGGGCCGGGGAAGTAGACGACGGCGTCCGCCTTCGAGAGCGCCGCCCAGGCGTGGGCGCCCGGTCGTCCCCAGCGCCCGATGGGCGACGCCTCCTCCACGCAGGTCCAGAACGCCCCCTCGTCCTCCAGGAAGAGGAGCGGGTTCGCGCCGGCCCGGCGCGCCTCGACCACGCAGGCGAGGGCGTACGGGAGGGAGTGGCTCCACGTCTCCACGACGACGTTCTCGCCCTTGCGGACGTGCAGCGCCCCCCGGACGATCGCCCGGGCGAGGGGTCCGAAGCCGTCCCCCTCGGAGGCCATCGGGAGCGCAACGGGATGCCGGCAGA
>DASYZN010000087.1:0-17357 GCA_035946105.1 Thermoplasmata archaeon
TTCCCCATGATGTTCCTCTCGGGGACGTTCTTCCCGGTCTCGATGTTCAGCCCGCCCCTGATGGCCGTCGCCCACATCCTCCCCCTCTCCTACGTGATCGACGGCATGACCCAGGTGATGCTGTTCCAGCACTACGGGACCCAGCTCTGGATCGACTTCGGCGTCACCCTCGTCGGCTCGGTCGTGGTCTTCGGGCTCGCCGTGGTCGCCTTCAAGTGGCGGGACGAGTGAGCCTCCGATGACGGCACCGGCCCCGGCGGCGGGGGACGAGTTCCGGCGGCTGATGTCCCGGTGGCCCACCGGCGTCTCGGTCGTCGCGGCCCGGGAGGAGGGACGCGACCACGGCCTCACGGTGAACGCCCTCCTCTCGGTCGCGCTGCGCCCGCCGACGCTCCTCATCTCGCTCGCGAACGACGCCGAGACGACGCCGATCGTCTCGAGGACCCGGGCGTTCTCGGTGAGCTTTCTCGCCTCCGACCAGCGGCCGATCTCGGAGCGGTTCGCCTCGGCCCTCTCCTCCGAGGAGAAGTTCCGCGGCCTCCCCATCCTTCGGGGACCGTCGGGGCTCGCCTGGATCGCCGGGGCGAACGGCCACGCCGAGTGCCGGGTCGTCGAGGAGGTCCCGGCGCTCGACCATCGCCTGTTCCTCGGCGAAGTGCGCTCGGTGTCGTTCGGCGACGATCGGAGCCCGCTCGTCTTCCATCGGAGCGGCTACGCCGAGGCCGTCGGGGAGGGAGCGCTCCAGCTCCCGGCGGCGCGGGGCGACCGGACGCCCTCCCGCCAGCCCTAATACGACTCCGGCCGCTGCCGACCCGGTATGATCCCCTCCAACGACTCCAGGTCCGTCCGGGTCGCGATCATCGGCAGCGGCCCCGCCGGCCTCACGGCGGCGCTCTACCTCGCCCGGGCCGATCTCCACCCGCTCGTGATCTCCGGGGTGCCCTCCGGAGGCCAGCTCATGCTGACGACCGAGGTCGAGAACTATCCGGGATTCCCGGAGGGGATCCAGGGGCCGGAGCTTGTCGAACGGTTCCGCCAGCAGGCGGCCCGCTTCGGCGCCGAGTTCCTCGATGGGAACCTCGCCCGGGTCGACTTCACGCAGCGGCCGTTCCTGCTCGACGTCGGCCTGTCGGGGACCGTCCTAGCCGACGCCGTCGTCATCGCGACCGGGGCGAATGCCCGCTGGCTCGACCTCCCCTCGGAGCAGCGGCTCCGGGGCCACGGCGTCTCGGCGTGCGCCACCTGCGACGGCTTCTTCTTCAAAGGGCTCAAGGTCGTCTGCGTGGGCGGAGGCGACTCCGCGATGGAGGAGGCCCTCTTCCTCACGAAGTTCGCGTCGGAGGTCGTCCTCGTCCACCGGCGGGCGACGTTCCGGGCGAGCCGGATCATGCAGGAACGGGTACGGGCCGAGAAGAAGATCCACCTGCGGATGGAGAGCGAGGTGCTCGAGGTCCTCGGGGACGGGAAGGTCACCGGGGTCCGATTGCGCCACCTCCCGAGCCGCCGCGAGGAGGTCTTGGAGGTCCAGGGCCTCTTCGTCGCGATCGGCCACGATCCCGCGACCGAGCCGTTCCGGGGGGCCGTCGACCTCGATCCCAAGGGCTACCTCGCGACCCACGAGATCACCCGGACGAGCGTCGAAGGGGTCTTCGCCGCCGGGGACGTCTACGACCACCGCTACCGCCAGGCCGTCAGCGCGGCGGGCCTCGGGTGCATGGCCGCCCTGGACGCCGAGCGGTTCCTCGCCGAACACCCCTCGCCCCGGACGGCCTCGACCCCGTCCGCGGGAACTCTTTAATACGGTCGTCTCCGCTAAGCGCTCGATGGCCACGACCGCCGCCAAACGGTCGCTCCACATCGAGTCGAGCGGGCAGCTCTGCATCTACTGCGGGGCCTGCGTCGGCGTCTGCCCGTTGAACTGCATCTACCTCGACGAGACCCGGATCACCTTCGACGAGCGGATCTGCACCCGCTGCGAGATCTGCGTCAAGGCCTGCCCGGTGGGCGCCATCGAGATCGGGTGACCCCGGCTAGGACGATCCGAGGAGGCGATCCCCGATGCCGAAGGACCTGAAGACCGACGTGCTGGTCGTCGGCGCGGGCCCGGCGGGCTCGATGACGGCGAAGTTCGCCGCCCGCAACGGGGCGAAGGTCCTGATGATCGAGAAGCGGCAGGAGATCGGCAGCCCCGTGCGTTGCGGCGAGGGGATGAGCAAAGACTGGCTCAAGGAGGTCGGCATCCGACCCGGCAAGTGGATCAACGTCGAGGTCGAGGGCGCCCGGATCTACTCCCCGAGCGAGAAGGTCCTGGAGATCAACGAGCGGCACGCGGGCAACGAGGTGGGCTACGTCGTCGAGCGGGACGGCTTCGACAAGGCGCTCGCCATCGACGCCGCGAACGCCGGCGCCGAGATCCAGCTCAAGACGGCGGCCACCCAGGTGCTCAAGGAGGGCGGCAGGGTCGTCGGGGTTCGGGCGAAGCAGTTCGGCGAGCCGTTCGAGATCCGCGCGACGGTGACGATCGGCGCCGACGGCTTCGAGTCCCAGGTCGGCCGGTGGGCCGGCCTCCCGACGAACCTGATGCTGAAGGACATGGACTCCTGCCTCCAATACCGGATGACCAACGTCGACTGCGACGTGCGCTACTGCGACTTCTATCTCGGCAAGGTCGCGCCGGGCGGCTACGTCTGGATCTTCCCGAAGGAGGAGGGGCTCGCCAACGTCGGGATCGGGGTCCAGCTCTCCCAGATCAAGGGCATGGCGGAGGCCCGCCACTACCTCGACGCGTGGATCGCGAAGCACCCGGCCTATGCGAAGGGGAAGACGATCGACGTCGTCGGGGGCGGCGTCTCGATCTCCCAGCCGGTGAAGCAGGCGGCGGCGGACGGCATCATGCTCGTCGGGGACGCCGCCCGCATGATCGACCCGCTCACGGGGGGAGGCATCGCGAACGGCTGCATCGCGGGCAAGATCTGCGGCGAGGTCGCGGCGGAGGCGGTCCAGCTCAACACGCCCACCAAGGAGTTCTTCCAGAAGTACGAGAAGGGCTGGCGGGCGCGCCTCGAGGAGAAGCTCTACCGCAACTGGCTCGCGAAGGAGAAGCTCTGCTCGCTCTCCGACGAGACGTTCGACAAGGTCGTCGACGCCCTCGAGGGGGTCAAGTTGGAGAAGCTCACGGTCCACAACATCCTCAAGGCCGTCCACGCGAAGTACCCCGAGGTCACCCGGGAGTTCGAGGCGTTCCTGTAGTCGGACCGTGCCCGGAGCTCCGAACCGCCCTCCCGAAATGGCCGCGCCGCCGGCGCCCGCTGCGCCGGCCCCCCCCGACGCCCTCGAGCTCAAGGTCCTTCGGCGGCTCGTGCCGAGCCGGGTCGCCCTCTCCCTCGACCTCTGGAAGGCGGGACCGTCGCGCGACCTCCTCGATCCGTTCGACCGGGCCGAGTCGCTCTTCGACGCGAAGGACTACCGAGGGGCCGACTCCGCCCTCGACCAGCTCTCGGTCCGCTTCGCCGAGCCGAGGTGGCCGACCCTTCCCGAGCCGTTCCGGGGCCTTCGGGTCCAGATCCCGCAGCCGCAGCCGCCGCACTACGACCCCGAGTTCGCGCTGCCCGCTGAGGAGAAGGAGGCGCGCCGGCTCCGGCGGGAGGCGGAGCACCAGCTGGGCCTCCTGAAGGCCTCGCTCGCCTGGGCGAGCGCGCACGGGGTCGACGGGACCGGGCTCCCCGAGGAGCTCGAGGCCGCGGACGCCGCCTATCGGTCCGAGGGCGCCGGAGCGGGGTTCTGGGATCCGGTCGATCGGAGCTGGCGATCGTTGCGGTCGCGCCTCCCTCGACCGGGCGCCCGTGCGCCGACCTCGACCTCCCCGACCCCCGCGCCGGCCGAACCGGTCGCCGGGGAGCCGTGAGCCCGGCGGCCCCCGCTCGTCCCCGGCGGATCGCTCGGTCCGAGCTCGAAGGGTTCTGGGCCGGCGTCGCCCGCCGGCTCGAAGATCGGCGGCGCGACGGCGCGGCCGACCTCGAGGGGGAGCGGGAGCTCCGGCAGGCCGGCGAGTGGCTCCGCTCGGGCGATCTCGGCTCCGCCGAGCGGCTCCTCACCGACCTCGACCGCCGCCTTCGGAGGGCCGTCCCGGAGCGGATGGTCAGCGAACGGCCCCGCGGGCTCGTCGGCTACGTGACGAAGGACCCCGCCGAGGCCCCGACCCCGCCGGAGGAGGACCGGCTCCGCAACCGGCTCCTCCTGCTCGGCCGCCTCGCCACCGTCCAGCGCGCCCGCGGATCGGGGATCGAGCGCGCGCTCGCCCTCCTTCGGGAGGCCAGCGCCGCCCTGGAATCGGGCGACCGAGAGCGGGCCCAGCGACGGGGCGACGAGGCGGCGCGGGCGCTCGAGGCGGGGGAGGACGAGGAGCCGACGCCGGCCCGGCCGCGCGACCCTTAAGAAGGCCCCGCGGCGTGGACCCGACCGTGCCGCGCGTCCCGCGACCCGGGACCTTCTCCATCGTCGCGTTCGACCGGGCCCAGGGGACCTGGGGGGTCGCGGTCCAGTCGAAGTTCATCGGGGTCGGCGCGGTCGTGCCGTGGGCCGAGGCCGGGACCGGGGCCGTCGCGACTCAGGCGAGGGCGAACGTCCGCTACGGTCCCCACGGCCTCAAGTGGCTTCGGGAGGGGCGGTCGGCCGAGGAGGTCGTCCGTCGGCTCACCGAGGACGACAAGCACCGCGCCGAACGTCAGGTCGGGGTCGTCGATCGGAACGGGGGCGCCGCCGCCTACACGGGCTCGGAGTGCCTCTCCTGGGCCGGGCATGTCACCGGGGACGGCTTCGCCTGCCAGGGGAACATCCTCCTGAGCGGCGAGGTGGTCGCCTCGATGGCGAGGACGTTCGAGACCACCCCGGGCGAGCTTCCCGAACGGCTGTTGGCCGCGCTCGACGCCGGCCAGCGCGAGGGGGGGGACCGGCGGGGGATGCAATCCGCGGCGCTCCTCGTCGTCCGGGCGGACGGAGGCTACGAGCGCGGGAGCGACCGATGGATCGACGTTCGGGTCGACGACCACCCGGCGCCGATCGAGGAGCTGAAGCGGATCTTCAAGCTCTACGATGTGACGCTCTTGGCCCGCGAAGACCCCTCGACCCTCGTCTCGGTCACCCCGGAGATCGCGAGGGTCGTCCAGCAGCAGCTGCAGACACTTGGTTTCTATACCGGGCGCCTGACGGCGACGTTCGACGGCGCCACGGCGGCGGCGTTCGACCGGTTCCTCAACGAGAACAACTTCGAAGGGAAGGCGCGGGACGATGGGAGGATCTGGCCGTCCGTCCTCGAGCAGCTGAACCAGCGGGCGCAAGCCGAGGCCGCCCGGAGGACGACGACCCAGCCGATCGTCACGGGCGCCCTCTCCCAGGGACCCGGAGGCGGGAGCCACGGCGATCCCCCTCCCGCGGCGGGAGCGAAGCGAGGCGGCCGACGACCGCCGTCCTAGTCGTCCGCCTCACCCGGCGCTACGGCTCGCCGGAACGCGCCCAGGCGGTCTTCCGGGCCGTCTCGGCCGACGACCCCACCTACGCCCCCGGGGGGGTCGACGGGCGAGAGCTATGGTTCGAGGTCGCCTCCGACGATCCCGCGAGCCTCCGGGAGACCCTTGACGACCTCTCCGCCTGCCTCAACGTCGCCGAGCGGGCCTCCGAGGCGGCCGCCGCCCCCCCGCGGCGCCCGAGGGCGAGCCGTTCCGGGCCGAAGGCGAGGGGCCGGGCGACGGACGGCGGAACCCAAGGGACCGAGCGAGCCGCGCGCCGGCGGCCGATCCCCCGGACGGGGCCGCCTAAGTAGGCTCATCCGCTCGGCGCCCCGTGTTCGATGGGAACCCCATCGACGGCCGGACGCAGCCTCCACCGCCCGGCGTCGGGCGCTACTCCCTTGCGACGGCGATCGCCCTCGGTTCGGTCCTGAGCCAGTACGTCGTCCCCGGGGCCGTTCCCGCCGTCGCGCCGCTCTACCACGACCTCGTTTCGGCGCTCCTCCTCGTCTATGGGCTGCCGATCCTCGCGTTCGCCCTTCTCGTCGGCGGGGCGCCGATCTCCCACGGCCTGGATCGCCTGAGCGCCGGCGGGATCGAGGGGCTGCGATGGTACGGGGTGTTCAGCCTGCTCGCCTTCCTGGTCTCCCTCGTCCTATTGATCGCCCTCGAGGGGCTCGATCCCTCGGCGCTCGACCGATTGAACGCGCCGAACCCGGCCCTCGAGGCGGCCCGATCGAACCCCTGGTTCTGGATCGGCTTCTCCTTCGCCATCGGCGCCCTCGAGGAGACGATCTTCCGGGGCTGGGTCTTCGGCTACTGGGTCGCCCGGGGAAGCCCGAGGTGGCTCGGGCACGCCCTCTGGACGAGCGCGGCGTTCGCCGGCGTGCACCTCTACTATGGGACGACCTACGGGGTCGCGTCGCTCGCCATCTTCCCGATGCTGTTCCTGGTCGGCCTCGGCTACGCGGTCGCGTTCCGATACTCGGGGGGAAGCCTCGTGGCGATCGCCCTCCTCCATGGGGCGTTCGACGCGACGTCGTTCCTCACCCTCGTCTCCGCGCCGTTGGCGGCGGCGCTCAAGTTCGGGGTCATCCTCGCGGGGCTCGCGATCGCGGCGGTGGTCTACCGACGGCATCGGCGGATCGTCCGGCCGCCTCAGACCCCGGAGGGCGGCGGGCCCCCGGCCCCGCCTTAGGGCCCTCCCGTCATCGTCTTGTAACACGCGGGGGTCCGAAGCGCCCATGACGGCCGTCGACGACGAGCTTCGGCGCCTGCTCCTCGAGGCGAGGACGATCGCGGTCGTCGGGCTCTCCGACAAGCCCGAACGGGATTCGAACGAGGTCGCCCGCTACCTGAAGGAGCACGGCTACCGGATCGTGCCCGTGAACCCGACCCTAAAGAGCGTCCTCGGCGAGTGGTGCTACCCCTCGCTCGCGGACATCCCGAAGGAGATCCCGATCGACATCGTCGACATCTTTCGGCGCTCCTCGGAAGTCCCGCCGATCGTCGACGCCGCGATCGCCCGGGGCGTGCGGGTCGTCTGGATGCAGCTCGGGGTCGAGAACCCTCCAGCGGCCGAAGCGGCGCGGGCCCGGGGCCTCACGGTGATCGAGAACCTCTGCATCATGCAGCAGCACCGGCGGCTCGGGCTCGGCGCGGTCCACTAGCGCGGGGACGTTCGGGGGCAGCGAGCATCGGACCATGAGCGTCCCCACGAGCGCGGCCGCGACCCCCGGATCGCCCCTCCCTGCAGCGGCCCCGACGGCCCCGCCGCCGACCGTTCCCGCCCCGCCGCTCGAGACGATCCGGGACGCCGGGGCCGTCCAGCACGACGCCGTCCGGGCCGCCCGATGGACCAGCCGAGGGGCGGCGAAGGTGCTGGGGAACGTCGACGTCGGCTCGATGGAAGGGAGCGGACTCGTCTCGGTCGGGGGGACCTGGACGGCCCAGTCGACCTCGATCTCGGGCTCGGTGGAGGTCGGGGGCGCGGCGAAGGTCGCGGGCGCGCTCCAGCTCTCCGGCTCCGCCCGGTTCGGCGGCCCCCTCGAGGCCGGGAGCCTCGAGGCGCGCGGAACCCTCGCAGCGGCCGGCGATCTCTCGTCGGGGGGCCTCGTCCACGCGGTCGGGGAGCTCGAACTCGCCTCGGGCCTCTCCGCCGAGCGCTTCGTCGGCGAGGGCGCCGTCACCATCCACGGCGGGATCACCGCCGGGTCGGTCGACCTGATCCTCCACCACGATAGTCGGGCGGAGTTCGTCCGCGCCCGCGTCGTCCGGATCGCCCGCCCCCCCTCGCTCCTCTCCTTCCCCCTGCCGTTCGGGCTCCGCCTCGCGGGGATCACGTTGCCGACCGCCACGTTCTCCACCCTACGGATCGATGCGACCGAGGCCGACCTCGAGGGGGTCAGCGCCGAGTACGTGCGGGCCGATCGGATCCGGCTCGGCCGGGACTGCCATATCGCCCGCCTCGACGGGACGATCGTCGCGCGCCACCCGACGGCCCACGTCGGACCCGAGTCCCGTTCCCCGGCCCCCTACGGACTGCGCCGATAGACCACGGCGACGGGGCGAGCGCCGTCCCTTTATCTCCCCCGGCCCCGTCGCGCCGCCTCATGGCGACCGAGGCGTCGGAGGCCGGCCCGGTCCTCTCCCTGGAGGCGATCCAAGAGCGGGTGCGCCGCTACTGGGAGTCGACCGGGGTGCCCGGCCGCGTCCTCGCGGGCTCCCCCGACGGCCCCGAATTCCGCTTCACCGAGGGTCCCCCGACGGCGAACGGCGTCCCCCACGTCGGCCATCTCATCGCGAGGGCGCTCAAGGACGTCCATCTCCGCTACCGTCGGATGCGGGGCGATCGGATCGTCTCGGCGATGGCCGGGTGGGACTGCCACGGCCTGCCCGTCGAGCTCGAGGTGGAGAAGCGCCTCGGGCTCCATACGAAGCAGGAGATCGAATCCTACGGGGTCGAACGGTTCTGCCAGGCGTGCCGGGCCGGCACCCTCGAGGTCGCCGGCGTCTGGGAGGAGATGAGCCAGCGGCTCGGCTACTGGCTCGACTACGCCCACCCGTACTACACGATGAGCCCCCCGTACATCGAGAGCGTCTGGTGGTCGCTGAAGCGGCTCTTCGAGGAGGAGCGGCTCGAGAAGGGCCACTACGTGCTCCCCTACTGTCCGCGCTGCGAGACCCCGCTCTCCTCGCACGAGGTCGCCCAGGGCTACCGGGAGACCACCGATCCGTCGCTCACCGTCCGGGTCGCGCTCTCGGCGAGTCCCTCGGGGGGCCGATATCTCCTGGTCTGGACGACGACGCCCTGGACGCTCCCGTCGAACCTCCTCATCGCCGCGCATCCCGACCTCGCCTACGTCGGGATCCGGGGACCCGAGGGAGAGGAGCTCCTCCTCGCGGAGCCCGCGCTGCTCCGCTATCGTCCCCAGGGGGCCGAGATCGTCCATCGGTACAACGCCCGCGAGCTGGAGGGTCTCGCGTACGAGCCCCTGTTCCCGTTCGCCGGGCCCGGGGAGGGCCGATACCGGATCGTCCTCGACCGGATGGTCGAGGCGTCCGAGGGGACGGGGTTCGTCCACATCGCCCCGAGCTTCGGACCCGAGGACCAGCGGATCGGCGATCGCGAGGGCGTGGGCCGGTTCGACCCCCTCGACGGGCGGGGGGTCTTCACCGAGCGCGTGCCCCTCGTCGCCGGCGCCTCGTTCAAGGCGGCCGACCCGCTGCTCGTCGCCGACCTCGCCGATCGCCACCTCGTCGAGCGGTCGGAGACGCTGCGGCATACCTACCCGTACTGCTGGAGATGCTCTAACGCCCTGCTCTACCGAGCGATCGACTGCTGGTTCGTCCGGACCCACCGGTTCGTGGGGCCGCTCGTCGAGGGGAATCGCTCGGTCACCTGGGTGCCCGCCCACCTGCGGGACGGTCGCTTCGGGAACTTCCTCGACGAGGCGAAGGACTGGGCGCTCTCGAGGAACCGCTACTGGGGGACGCCGCTCCCGATCTGGCTCTGCCGCGCCGGGCACGCCACGTGCGTCGGGAGCTTCGCCGAGCTCGCCGAGCGCTCGGGCGCGCCGCTCCCGGTCCCGTTCGACCCGCACCGGGTCACCGTCGACCGGATCCGGATCGCCTGCGCGACCTGCGGCGCCGAGGCGGTGCGCGAGCCGTACACCATCGACGGGTGGTACGACAGCGGGGCGGCCCCGTTCGCCCAGTACCACTACCCGTTCGAGCCCGGTCCGTTCCGACCCGAGGCGCCGCTCGACTTCGTCGCCGAGGGCCTCGACCAGACCCGTGGATGGTTCTACACGCTCCACGTGCTCTCGACGGCGCTCTTCCATCGCCCCGCCTACCGGGTCGCGATCGCCACGGGCCTCGTGCTCGACGACTCGGGTCAGAAGATGTCGAAATCCCGCGGGCGGGCCGTGGAGCCGATGTCGCTCCTGGAGCGCCTGGGGGGCGACACGGTCCGCTGGGGGTTCTTCCTCTCCGACTACACGGAGGCGATCCGGTTCCAGGAGGCCTCCTTCCGGCAGGCGGCGAACCGGACCGTCGGCACGCTCCTGCACGCCGCCGCGTTCTACCGGGAGAACGCCTCGGCGGATCGCCTGGGGCCGACCGAAGGAGCCCCGACCCCCACCGCCCTGCTGGACCGCTGGCTCCTCTCCCGGCTCGATGGGACGCGGGAGGCGGTAGGCACGTCCCTGGAGCACTTCGATCCGCGGCGCGGGGCCCTCGCCCTTCGATCGCTCGTCGACGATCTCAGCACGTGGTACCTGAGGCGCTCGCGGCCGAGGTTCTGGTCCGACGACGACCCCATGGACCGCCGATCGGCGAACGCCACCCTCTCCTTCACCCTGCTGACCCTGGCGAAGCTCGCCGCGCCGTTCGTGCCGTTCGCCGCGGAGGAGCTCTACCAGGAGATCCGCGAGACCGGGTTTCGCTCCGCGGACGATTCGGTGCATCTTGCGGAGTGGCCGGGAGCGCTCGACCGATCGGACCCGGCGCTCGAGGCGTCGATGGAGGCGCTCCGCGGCGCCGTCGAGATCGGACGCGAGCTGCGCCAGCGGGCCCAGGTGAAGTCGCGCATCCCCCTCCCCACGTTCGTGCTCGTCGAGGCCTCCCCGTCCTCCCCGCTGGGAGCCGAGGGCGAACGGCTCCTCGCGGAGGAGCTCAACGTCCGGGAGGTGCGACGCTGCCGGCCCGAGGAGGTCGAGGCGTTCGATCGGGAGGCGTTCGTCCTGCGCGAGGACGAAGGGCATCGACCGGTCGCCCTGCTCTCGAGACGCCCGACGCCCGAGCTCGCCATCGAGGGCCTCGTCCGGGAGGCGCTCCGCCGGCTTCAGGCGCTCCGCAAGGAGCTTGGCCTCTCCTACCTCGACCGGATCCGGATCGTTCTGTGGGCCGAGGGCGCGGTCGCCGAGGCGCTCGCGCCGGCGCGGGAGCGGATCGCTTCGGAGCTCCTCGCGGACGCCGTGGAGCTTCGCCCGGGGCCCCCGCCGGTCCCCGCCGAGGCGACCCATTCCTGGGAGCTCGAGGGATCGATCCTCTACGCCTCGGTCGTCCGCTCCTCCGGGGCGCCGACCGGCTCTTCGACGACCTCGCCCCCCGGGGACCGCTCCCAGTAACGGAGCGCCCGGAACCGCTCGACGATCGTCGTGGCCTCCTTCCACGCGCCGGGGCGAAGCCCCGCCTTCCGGCAGGTCTCGGCGAGGAAGCGGGCGCTCCCCCAGCCGAACTCGGTGGCGACCTGCGGGAGCAAAAGCCCGCTCTCCTCCCCCTCGGAGACCATCAGTCCGTCCCGGCCCGGGACGATCCGATCGATCAGGGCGGGACCGGAGGGGAGGCGCTCGGGCACGGTCAGGACCGAGACCTCGATGGAGAGCCGGGGCAGCTCCTCCGCCGTGACGGGGGGGAACCTAGGGTCCTCGGAGGCCGCCGACCACGCGGCCCTCGGGAGGGCACTGCGCAGCGGATAGACGGGCCTAGGGAACCCCACGCAGCCCCGTAACGCCCCCCCCGGAGGCTGATGGAGGGTGACGAAGACGCCGCGGGGCTCGTCGAATGCCTTCGGCAGGTCCGCCCCGCGGAACGCCTCCGCGATCCCACGGAGGGGGTCCGGACTCGTGAGGCCGATCCGGATCGCTTCCCGGGCGAGCGGGACGGATCGGGCCAGACCGTCGGTGGGCGACATCTGTCCTCCCAAGGGGAGGGAGGCCTTCACCCTTGGGTCGGGCGGGACCGGTTCCCTCGAGAGGCGTGGGGGGGTCAGGTCGGGGGCTCGGTCGTACGAAATCCCGTGGGGTCAGAGTCTCGTCATCGTTTCGGGCACCCGGAGGATCTCGACCTTCGGCCCGGTCGCGTGACCGAACCGGATCCTCACCCCGTCGAGACAGCGCACCGGGCCCTCCGGGGTCGGGAGCGAACGGCCCGGGAGGTGCGCGGCGGTCAGGAGCTCCGGGAACCCTCCGTGGGTGACCACGAGGGCGATCCCTTCGTCGGGAAGGCGTTTGAGGATCCGGTCCGTTTCCGCGGTCAGCTCCTCCGCCTTCCGACGGACCGCGGGCGCCTCCCGAACGGCACGGCGGTACCGCTCGAACGGGGCGGGCCAATCGATCGCCTCCGAGACCTCCGCGCCGAGCTCGGCCCAGATCTCCCGGGTCTCGTCCGGGGCGCGGGCTACCCCGAGAGCGGTCTCGACCGCCCGGCGACGGGGACTCGAGACGACCCAATCAAAAGGTCCCGACGTCCGGCCGACCCAACCGGCGAGCCTCCTCCCGGCCTCCGAGAGCCCCTCCTCTCCCGGATCGCGCACGCTGTGGCGGCGGACTTCGATCGCTCGCCCCGTGCCCCTCGAGAGCCGATTGAGGCCAAGAGGGATTCGGCCATGCCAGACGCGCCCGCAGCCCCGGGTCCCCACGGTCGACGCCTCGGCCCGCCCGGACCCTCGCGATCCCGGTCCTCCTGGGCACCCGAGGGGCCGCCCCGCTTCCTAGCCTTTATACGGGGCGAGGTGTGGCGCGGCCCACCCATGCCGTTCCCCGAGGCGGTCCATCGGCTCTTGGACAAGAAGATCTGCATGAACTGCTCGGCCCGCAATCCCCCGAAGGCCGTCCAGTGCCGCAAGTGCGGCTACCACGGCCTGAGGGTGAAGTCCCGGGAACGCTCCGGCAAGACCCAGTAGCCTACGGCGCTCGCCCTCAGCGGGGCGTGATCGACTCGGCGCGGGCGACCGACGGCGGGGTCGCGCGGCGGATCTCCCGCTGGAGCGCGAGCCGCTTCGTCAGCAAGAAGCGGAGGTTCTTCTCGCCGTCCCGCCAGCTCGAGAGCTTCGGTGCGCCCCAGCGCTCGGCGTAGTGGATCGGCACCTCCTCGAACTTGAGGCCCCTCAGCAGGACCTCGATCTTCAATTCCTCGCTCATCGGCATCCCGTCCTGGGTCAGCCGGACCTGGTCGAGGATCGCGCGTCGGAAGACCCACATCCCGCTCTGGCTGTCGCGGATCCCGTTCCCGCCGCTCGCCTTGACGAATCGATGGTAGGCGAGGCGCAGGAGCCAGTTGAGGACGAAGTTGCCGATCCGGTGCTCCCGGGTCATCGCCTTCTCGTCGAGGTCGGCGAGCCGGTCGCAGGTGAGGAAGTCGAGGCGATGGTCGAGCAGGTAGCGGACGAGGCGGGGGACCTCCTCGGCCGGGTACGTCGCGTCGCCGTCCAGCGTCGCCAGGACCTCCCCCTGGGCCGCCGCGAAGCCGGTCCGGTAGGCCCTCCCGTAGCCGCGGCGGCGCTCGAGGACGACCCGGGCCCCGAGGCGTTCGGCGATCTCGCGGGTGCCGTCGGTCGACTCTCCGTCGACGACGAGGATCTCCCAATCGAGCGGATCGCGGGGGAAGAGCACGGGGTTCGCCGAGGCGGCCGCGGCGCGGAAGATCTCGAGGACGTGCCCGATCGAGGCCGCCTCGTTGAGCGTGGGGATGATGAGGCTCGCCTTCATCCGGCGGAACGAGGCGGAGGCATCCCTTAAGCCTCTTTGGCGTGCCGGTCGCCCGCATGGGAGCGCGTCGCCACCGCCGGGCGGCGTCCGCCTACGGGAGCTTCCCGACGACGGCCGATGTCGGGGTCTGGGCGAGGGCCCCGACCCCCTCGAAGCTCTTCGAGGCGCTCGGGAAGGGGCTCTTCTCGCTCATGACGGACCTTCGGAGCGTCCGGCCCACCGAGGAGCGGGCCGTGAGCGCCTCGGGGAACGATCCCACGGAGCTCGTCGTGGCCTTCCTATCGCAGCTCCTCCTCCTCGAGCAGCTCGAGGGGTTCGTCGGCCGCTCGATCCGGGCCCAAGCCGTCGGCGACCCCCCGACGGCGGTCCTCGCCACGGTGGAGGGAGAGCGGATCGACCCCGCCCGCCACCCTCGGAAGAAGGAGGTGAAGGCGATCACCCTCCATCGGCTCGAGGTCGGGTTCGATCCGCCGAGGGCGCGAGTGATCGTCGACCTGTAGGGAACGGCGCCGATCAGGGCATCCGCTCGACGATGGCGGCGAGGGAGGCCCCCGGGGAACGGAGCCGTCCCGCCTTCCCGAGGATCCGCTCGAGGGCCGCGAACGTGACGAGGAGGTCCGGCCAGTCGGCGATCCCCATGTGGCCGATGCGGAAGATCTTCCCCTTCAGGGCCCCCTGGCCGCCCTGAAGGGCGATGTTGTAGCGGTCGAGGAGCGCCTTGCGGACCGACCGGTCGTCCATCCCCTCGGGGTTCGCGAGGGCGGTGACCGTGTCGGAGGCGTGCGAGCGCTCGGGGAAGATCGTGAGGCCGAGGGCGTCCGAGGCGGCGCGGGTCGCCTCGGCGAGCCGGTGGGTCCGCTCGAGGCGACCCTCGAGGGTCTCCTCCTGTAAGAGGAGGAGGGCCTCCCGGAGGGCGAGGAAGAGCGGCACGGCCGGGGTCCACGGCGTGTCGTCGGCCTCGAGCGACTCCAAGTGGGCGGCGAGGTCAAGGTAGAAGGCGCGGGACCTGAGCTCCTGGCGCGCCCGATCGGAGAGGTGGACCATGGCGAGCCCCGCGGGGGCGGCGAGCCCCTTCTGGCTGCCGGCGACGACGGCGTCGAGCCCCCAGGAATCGATCGGGCAGGGGATCCCCGCGACGGCGGAGATGCCGTCGACCAGGAAGAGGGCCCCGGACGCCCGGACCGCCTTCGCGATCCGGCCGAGGTCGTTCTGGAGCCCCACGCTCGTCTCGTTGAGGACGGCGACGACCGCGCGCAGGTCGCCCCGCTCGATCTCTGCGAGCGCCTCGTCGACCGGATAGTGCTTGCCCCACGGCGCGGAGAGGGTCGTCACCCGGTCCGAATACAGGCGGGCGATCTTGTCCGAGCGCTCTCCGAAGTTCCCGTTCGAGAGGACGAGCGTGCGCTCCTCCTTCCGCAGGAGGCCGGCGTAGACCGCCTCGAGCCCCGAGGTCCCGCTCCCCGAGAGGACGGCCTGGTGCCCCTTCGCGCCGAACAGCACGGGGAGAAGCTCGCGGATCTCCCGGACGACCCCGTGGAAGTACTCCCCCCGGTGGTTCACCGAGGGGAAGCTCATCGCCCGAAGGACCCGGGGGTGGATCCGGACCGGTCCGGCGATGAGGAAGGTCGAGGTCTCCGGGTCGGGCTTCATGGGGCGCTCGGCGGGGGATTCACGAGGCCCTCTAACGGTTTGCCCGCGAGCATCCTGAGCGTCTCGTCGACGACCTGCTGGCCGGCCCGTTCCTGGCCCTCGACGGTCGACGCCCCCAGGTGGGGGGTGGCGAGCACCTTCGGGTGGCGGAGCAGCGCCGTCCGGGTCGGCGGCTCGACCTCGTAGACGTCGAGCGCCGCCGCGCCGAGCCGCCCCTCGTCGAGCGCCGCGAGGAGCGCCTCCTCATCGACGAGCGCCCCGCGGGCGACGTTGATGAGAAAGGCGCCGGGTCGCATCCGAGCGATCCGGGCGGCGTCGATGAGGTGGTGGTTCTCCCTCGTCAGGGCGGCGTGCAGGCTCACGAACTCCGAGCGGGCGAGCACTTCGTCGAGGGGCAGTAGCTCCGTGCCCGCGGGCGCGGCGGAGAGGAACGGGTCGTAGGCGATCGTCGGGCAGTGGAACGGGACGAGCCGTTGGGCGACCTCCCTCGCGATGCGTCCGAAGCCGACGAAACCGACGGTCCTGCCGTCGAGCTCCCGGCCGAGCTCGGCGCGGTTCCAGCCCCCGCCCTTGGTCTCCGTGATCCTCGGGAAGAGCCCTCGGGCCATCAGGAGCAGGAAGGCGATCGTGAGCTCGGCGACGCTCGTCGAGGCCGCGGACGGCGCGTTGACGACCCGGATCCCCCGCGCGCTCGCCGCCGGCACGTCGATGTTGTCGACGCCGACCCCGGCGCGCGCGATGAACTGCAAGCGCGGGGCCCGCTCGAGGAGCGCCCCGGTCACCTTGGTCCGGCTGCGGACGATCAGGCCCCACGCCTCGGGGAGCGCGCGCTCGAGGGCCGAGGGCTCCTTCGAGGCGTCGAGGACGCGGCACGGACCGGCCGAGAGCCGCTCGACGGCGGATCGGGCGATCGGGTCCGCGACGATCACGAGCGGCGGCGGGTCCATCGGCATCGGCGCCGGACGAGGGCCGAGCTACTAACGCTTGACGGGGGCCGCGCTCGCGGGTCCGTCCCGTCCCTTCGGCACCGGGGTCGTCTCGACGGCGGCCCGGACCACGTCGACCCCCCGGACCCCCCGGATCCACGGCTCGGGCTTGATGAGGATCCGATGGGCGAGCGCGGGGGCGGCCAACGACTTCACGTCGTCCGGGACCGCGAACGCCCGCCCGTCGACGAGGGCCCTCGCCCGCGCGAGCTTCAGGAGGCCGAGCGACCCCCGCGGGGAGGCCCCCATCTCGGCCCGCGCATCCCTGCGGGTCGCGTCGACCAGGTCGACGATGTAGCGCTGGACCGCCTCGTCGACCTCGATCTCCTCCGCGGAACGCTGCAGGTCGAGGAACTCGGTCCGGTCGAGCACCCGGGGGACTTCGGCCTCGTCCGTGCGCCGGGCGCGCCGGCGCTCGAGGATCGCCCGCTCCTCCTCCGGGGTCGGGTAGCCGACCGCGACGCGCATCAGGAAGCGGTCGACCTGGGCCTCGGGAAGGGGGTACGTCCCCTCGAGCTCGATCGGGTTCTGCGTCGCGAGGACGAGGAACGGCCGCTCGAGCGGGCGGGAGGAGCGTTCGATCGTCACCTGGTACTCCTGCATCGCCTCGAGGAGCGCCGACTGGACCTTCGGCGGGGCGCGGTTGATCTCGTCGGCGAGGAGGAGCTGGGTGAAGATGGGGCCCGGTCGGAAGCGGAACGTCCCCGACGAAGGTTCGTAGACCTCGCCGCCGGTGATGTCGTGCGGCAATAGGTCGGCCGTGAACTGGATCCGTTGGAAGGAGAGGCCGAGCGCCTTCGCGAACGACTTCGCGATGAGCGTCTTGCCGAGCCCCGGAAGGTCCTCGATCAGGAGATGGCCGTCGGCGACGAGGCCGACCGTGATCGTGTCGAGCACCGCGTCCCGTCCGACGACGGCCTGGTGGACGGCCTCGCGGACGTCCGAGAGGCGTCGTCGGGCGGTCGATGCGTCCATGCCCTATCGACCCCGGCGGCCTAGGACGGGCCGCCCCTCGGATAACGATGACCCGGGTCCCGGCGGCGCGACTGTTCCCCGGCCGTAACGGCTCCGCGTCACGGCAGGCCGAACGGCCCTCTCGGCGTCCTGACCCCGGCCGGGGCTGTCGGGCACCGGGGTTGTCCTCACGTCATCCCTACGGACGACCCGTCCGCGGTGGTCAAGAGGGACCCTTCGTCGGTGACCGGGGGCCGCAGGGCGCGGACCCG
>DASYZN010000088.1:0-8308 GCA_035946105.1 Thermoplasmata archaeon
GGCCTCATCCCCTTGGAGCGACCGTTCGATCTCGACGAGTTCGCCCAGCTGCTCGGCTCGACGAGCGTTCGTGTCGAGGTCCCGAGGGAGGACCTCGCCGAGGCCCTCCGGAGGATCTCCGACTTCATGGGGTTCGGCATCTACGTCTACGCCATCCGGGTACGACCTGCGCCGGAGGACCTCCTGAAGCGGTTCGTGATCGAGCTCCAACGGGTCGATTTCAACCCGGAGAAGAAGGATTGGGTCCCGTTCGAGGAGACCGGCCGCTCCGATAGTCCGTTCGGCCCCTCGGGCGGTCGCCGGTAGGTCCGGGCGGCGCCGCGGGCGCGCCCGGGGTCGAACGATAAGTACGGCGCCCGCGTGGGCGGCTCGAGGAAGCTTCATGGAATCGGGGGCAGGGTCGGATCGTTGGCTCGCCGAGCTCGGGGCACTTCGTCAGGAACTCGCCGACATGCGCAAGGAGCAGCGGGAGCTCGCCCGGGCCGTCGCGGAGCTCGCCCAGACGTTCAAGTCGCTCGCCGTCCACCTCGGGGTCGCCGCGGAGCCGTACCGGAAGGCCGGCCGTTCCTCTGAGATCCCCGGATTCGGCTAGAGCGCCCCGTCGATCGAGCCGTTCCCTCCGAAGATCGAGAGCCCGTCAAACCCCCGGAAGGCCCAATGGGACCCCACTACCTCGTCCGGACCCTGAAGCCCGAGGAGCATCGGGCGCAGTTCCTCCTGGAGGTGGACCCGGCGGGCGACGGGCCGATCGACCTCGTGCTCCCGTCGTGGGTGCCGGGTTCCTACTCGATCCGCCCCACCGCCCGCGCCGTCGGCGGGCTGAAGGCGTCGGCCCGGCCCTCGGGGACCCCGCTGTCCGTCGAGCGCGTGGACAAGGGGCGGTGGAGGATCCTTCCCGCGGGAGCCCCCTCCGTGCGGGTCGAGTACGAGGTCTACGGGCACGACACGGGCACCGGCTCCTTCGACGTCACGGCCGAGCACCTCTTCCTGAACGCGGCCGTCTGCCTTCCGTACGTCGACGGCCGCAAGGACGTCCCGCACGAGGTAAGCCTCCTGCTCCCCGCCGGCTGGAAGATCTTCACCGAGCTCGAGGAGGTGGAACTCCAACCGCCGACGTTCCGCGCGGCGAGCTACGACGAGCTCGTCGACACCCCGATCGACTGCGGGACGCCGGAGGTGCTCGTAACCACTCCCCGGGGGGTGCCTCATCGGATCGCGCTCTGCGGGAAGGGCGGCAACTACGAGGCCCATCGCCTCGAGACCGATCTCTCCAAGCTCGTGGAGGCGACAGCGCGCCTCTTCGGCACCCTGCCGATGTCGCGATACACCTTCTTCGTCCACCTCACGGAGCAGCGCGGCGGCGGCCTCGAGCACAAGACGTCGACCTCCCTCGTCGTCCCCCGATGGATGTTCCGGCCGGAGTCGGAGTACCAGAACTTCCTCGTCTTGGCGTCCCACGAGTACTTCCACCTCTTCAACGTGAAGCGGATCCGGCCGAAGGTCCTCGGCCCGTTCGACTACACGAAGGAGAACTACACGAGCCTCCTGTGGGCCATGGAGGGCACGACGGACTACTACGCGCCGCTCCTCGTCCGGCGCGCGGGCCTCCTGACTCCCCCCAAGTACCTCGAGCGCCTCGCGAGCCGGGTCCGGCTCTACCTCGACGTGCCCGGCCGCCGCGCGTCGAGCCTCGAGGAGGCGTCCTGGACGACGTGGATCTCCTTCTACCAACCGTTCGAGGACTCGCTCAACGAGACGGTCTCCTACTACCTCAAGGGGGGCCTCGTCTCCTGGTGCCTCGACCTCGCCCTTCGGCACGGCACCGAGAACCGCTCGAGCCTCGACGACGTCTACCGGACCCTGTGGAACGAGTTCGGCGCCAAGGAGGTGGGGCTCGGGGAGGAGGAGTTCTTCCCGGTGGTGCAGCGGGTCTCGGGTCTCGACCTCGACGACTTCTATCGCCGCTACATCCGGGGCACGGAGGAGATCGACCTCGCGGCGTTCGCCCGCTACGCCGGGCTCAAGCTCGCCCCGAAGGAGCGGAGCCCCGACGCCGAGGACGATCCCGAACCCGGCTATCTCGGGATCGATACGGAGTCCGCGAACGGCATGATCCGGGTCCGCGCCGTCCGCGACGGCACCCCCGCCCGCCGGGCCGGCCTATCCCCCGGGGACGAGATCGTCGCCTTCGACGGGGTCCGGGTGACGTTCGACCAGCTCGGCGCCACGTTGAAGCGCTTCCCGGCGGGCTCGGAGATCGACCTCGCCCTCTTCCGGCGGGGCTACCTCACCCATGTGAAGATCACGACGGGCACCGGCCTCGCGGAGAAGTACGAGCTCGTCCCCGTCGAGGAGCCGACCCCGCTCGAACGCAAGATCTACGAATCCTGGCTCGAGGCCCCCTGGACCCCTCCGAAGGCGAAGCCCCCTTCGGAGACCCCCAAGGCCTGAGACGTCCGACCTCAGCGCGGCGCGGTGGGCCGAGGCTCGAAGAACCCCCGGAGCACCCGAAGCGTGAACCCCCAGAGGACGTGGGGTCCGATCTCGGCCGCCTCGACGAGCTGGGGACCGTTCGACGTCTCGCGTTCGACCCGCCGGATCGATCGCACGGCGCTCTCCCGCGCCCAGAAGACGCTCGCGACCTCCCTGGGATCGGCCGGCCTCGGTCCTGCCGGCGAGGGGCCGAGCGCCGCGGCGAACACCGAGACGGAGAGGCCGAAGCGGCGCGCCTCGGTCGTCTCGACGTAGCGGATCGGGGGGTGGAGGTCGACCGGACGAAGGCCGACCTCCTCCTCGAGCTCCCGCAGCGCCGTCGCCTTGAGGTCGGGGTCCGACGGTTCGGCGTGGCCGCCCGGGAGGGCGATCTGGCCCGAGGCGGGATCGTCGAGCCGTTGGGAGCGTTCGATCAGGAGCACCTCCGGCTCGGCGGCGCCCTCGCGCAGCAGGATCATGACGGCCGCGCCGGCGGCGCCGCGCTCCGGGGAGCGGTCCGGGTACGGCGCGAGCAGCGATCGGATGCGATCGGAACCGCTCGGGGCGCGCCCCGCGGGCGCCGGGTCCATCAGGCCTGCCAATCGTAGGTGACTTTCTGGCGGACGACGGACTGGTCGACGGGGTGCTCCCCGCGGGGGGCGATCAGGCGTTCGGCCGCCTGGAGGCGGGCCTTCAAGCCGCGGACCTCCTGTTCGAGGGCGGCGATGCGGGCGAGCAGCTCGGCGTCCGCGTCGGGGCTCATGGGGCCGGAACCCCGACGGGGCAGATAGGCCTTCCGGGCGACGGCGCCCTTCGCCTCAGGAGGCCGGGCGGGTCGCCTCGACCTTCCGAAGGAACGTTCGGATCGCTTCGACCGTCTCCTGGGGTCGTTCGATCGGCACGAGGTGCCCCGTCTGGGCGAGGAGCTTGAGCTCGGTTCCCAACACGGCCTGACGGAGGAGCCGGGCATGCGCGACGTCGACGACCTGATCGTCGTAGCCGTGGATCACGAGCAGGGGGACGCTCAGGCGGCCGAAGCGGCTTCGTTCGTCGAACGTCCGGACGGCCGCCCCCCAGCGGGCCGTCCCGGAGACCCCCTCCTTCGAGAGCGCCGTGCGGATCCGCTCGATGTCGTCGAGGTGGGCCTCGACCCAATCCGGGTAGTAGAGGTCCTTGAGGAGGCGGAGGACGAGGGCGTCGCGCCCCTCCTTCTGGAGCGTCTCTGCCCAGCGGTCCCCGATCGCCCGGGTGTGGTTGTCGCAGTGGGCGGCCCCTCCGATCGTCACGAGCCCCGCGACCCGATCCGGCCGATCGAGGGCGAACCGCAGGCCCAAGAACGCTCCGGCGCTCAGGCCGACGAGATGGCACCGCTGGATCCCTTCGGCGTCGAGGAGCCGGAGGAGGTCGTCCTCCATCTCAGGGAAGGTGAACGTCGAACCCGCCGGCGCCTCGGTGGCCCCATGTCCCCGCAGGTCCGCCGCGATCAGGCGGAACTCGGGCGCGAGGGACGGGAGGATCCCGTTCCACACCGAGCGGTCACCGCCCAGTCCGTGCATCAGGAGGACGGGGGGTCCATGCCCCTCGACGCGAACGGAAAGGCGGACCGGTGGGCCAGAGGGCGCGGCGCTCACGGGCGCGCCACCTGGGAGCGCTATTTACCCATGCGCGCCGCGCGCGCAGGTACCATCATATAGCGTGCCCGAGCTCCCGACCGAAGGGACGATGACGCGAGGGGTGATGCTGATGAGCGGCGGGATCGACTCGCCCGTTGGCCTCCACTACCTCCTGCGACAGGGCCACGAGATGATGGGGGTCCACATGGACAACCGCCCCTTCACCGACGACAGCCCCCTCGAGAAGGTCCTCGACCACCTCAAGGTGCTGCGCGAGCGCTACCAGCAGCGGATCCCGCTCTACGTGCTCCCGCACGGCCCGACGCAGATCGCCTTGATGCGCAACACCGACCGGCACGTGGGCTGCGTGCTCTGCCGCCGGTTCATGTGGCGCTCGGCGGAGCGGATCGCGGACCGGGAGGGGGCGGAGTTCCTCGCCACCGGGGAGGCGCTCGGCCAGGTCGCGAGCCAGACCCTCGCGAACATGCGGACCGCGACGGCCGCGGTCCGGCTCCCGATTGTGCGGCCGCTCATCGGCTTCGACAAGCAGGAGATCGAGGCCGTCGCGAAATCGATCGGCACCTACGAGATCTCGACCCGCCCGGGACTCTGCTGCCAAGCGGTCCCGGACAAGCCCGCGACCCGCTCGGGACTCGTCCAGATCCTCCGGGAGGAGGAGCGGATCGACGTCGACGAGATCCTCGACGACGTCCTGCGGCACGCGGTCGTCCTGTGACCTACACGACGCTGAAGCTCTGCTCGGGTCGGGCCGCCTACGAGGCGTTCCCGCACCCGCGCCGCTCGATCGACCTCGGCAAGGTCCGGGCCCGGATCGAGCGGGAGGGGATCGAGGTGACGGATGCCCGCGTCATGCTCATCGCCCGCCACGAGCCCGAGGTGACCATCGGGCGGGACGGGCGGCTCCTCGTGAAGACCCCCGATCCGGTCCTCGCCCAGCGGGTCTTCGAGCGCTTCCTCCGGCTCGTGGAGAGCTGAACCGGACCGGCCCCGTTCGCGGGCCGGGTGGAACGTTTATCGTCGGAGGAATCCTTCGACCCCCTCGGGCGAACGGCGGTGCGCGAGACCTGGGTCGTCGGGGCGGCCTCGACGCGGTACGGGAAGCTCCCGGAGACCGCGCGGGAGGCCGCGAGTCGCGTGGCGCTCGAGGCGATCCGGTCCTCGGGGCTCGAGCCGAGGCAGATCGGCCACACCTTCGTCTCGAACGCGTTCGGGGTCGCGGAGCACCAGGCCCACCTGGGTCCTCTCGTCAACACGGCCCTCGGGATCCCCGAGGTCCCTTCGGCGACGATCGAATCCGCCTGCTCGAGCTCGAGCGCCGGACTCCACGAGGCGTTCGTCCACGTCGCGGGAGGCTTCGAGGACGCGGTCCTCGTCGTCGGCGCCGAGCGCTTGAGCCATCTCGACACGCTGCGGGCGACGAGCTACTTCGCCATGGGGGCCGACTACCCGTTCGAGACCCGCAACGGGGCGACCTTCCCGGGGCTCTACGCGACCATCGCGAACGCCCATGAGAAGCGCTACGGGACGACGGCCGAGGAGCTCGGGGCGATCGCCGTGAAGAACCACGCGAACGCCGCCCGCAACCCCAAGGCGCACTTCCAGAAGGAGATCAGCCTCTCGACCTACCTCAACTCGCCCGTGATCGCCTCGCCCCTCCGCCTGTTCGACTGCTGCCCGTTCTCCGACGGGGCCTCGGCCGTCGTGGTCGCGGCGCGCGAGGCGATGCCGAGGCCGACCTCCGAACCGCTCGTGATCCGGGCGAGCGTACGGACGGGCTCCGTCGCCGATCTCCATGACCGACCCGAGCTCACGAGCCTCCCCGCGACCCGGAGGGCGGGCGACCTCGCGTTCCGGGCGGCCCAGGTCGGCCCCCACCAGGTCAACGTCGCCGAGGTGCACGACTGCTTCACGATCGCGGAGGTCCTCGCCCTCGAAGACCTCGGCTTCTTCCCCAAGGGGGAGGCGGCCAAGGCCGGCGTCGAGGGCGCGACCGCGCGCGACGGACGGCTTCCCGTCAACCCGTCGGGCGGCCTCAAGGCGAAGGGCCACCCCGTGAGCGCGACGGGGGCGGGTCAGGTCGTCGAGCTCTTCGAGCAGTTCAATCACCGTTCGGGGGGCCGACAGGTTCCGAAGGTCGAGATCGGGCTCGCCCACAACGTCGGCGCGACAGGGGGCTCCTGCTCGGTCCACCTCTTCGCCCACCGCTAGGGAAGCCGCATGGCCGATCTCCCTTCGATCGCGCGGAGCGAGCAGGCTCGGGATGTGGAGGCGAAGCTCCTCGCGTATCGATCGCGGTGCGGGTTCGTCACCTCGACCTTCGCGCTGCGCTGCCCCCAATGCGGGACCGACGACCTCACCGAGTTCGCCCTGTCGGGGCGCGGGACGATCGCGGCGTTCAGCGTCCAGACCGTCCCGAGCGAGGAGTTCCTCAACGAGGCGCCGTACGCCTACGTCCTCGTCGACCTCGAGGAAGGGGGCCGAAGGGCCGGCTGGATCGCGGGCGTCAGCACCCCCGATGCGCTCGCCATCGGGGACGCGGTCCGGTTCCGCGCGGGATATCAGGGCGGCACGCAGTTCGAACGCGTCGCGAAGGGAGACCATGGGGGATAGCCCCTCGACGGCCCCGGAACCGGCGAGCCGCCCCTGGCTCGCCCACTACCCGAAGGAGATCTCGCCGACGTTCGAGGTCCCCGACGGTTCGCTCGACGAGGCCGTGGCCCGGAGCGTCGAACGATGGGCCGACCGCGACGCCTTCGTCTACTACGGCGCCCACTGGAGCTACGCAAGGTTCTGGGAAGCGACGGGCCGGTTCGCCGCGGCCCTGCACCGGGACGGCCTCGGCGCGGGCGACCGAGTGGCGCTCTACCTCCCGAACGCTCCCGCGTACCCGATCGCCTTCTTCGGCGCCCTGCGGCTCGGCCTCACCGTCGTCCAGGTGAGCCCGCTCTACCTCGGCGAGGACCTCTCCGGCCTCCTCGGAGACGCCCAGCCCAAGGCGATCGTGACCCTCGACGTGCTCTGGCCGAACCTCGCGAAGCTTCCCGAGGGTCGCGTTCCGGCCGTCGCCTACGTCGCCACGGTGCGGGAGTTCTACCCCTGGTTCAAGCGGCCGTTCGTTAACCGCGTCCTCCGACGGCGGGGGCTCCGCCCAGGGACCCCGAAGGCCCCGGGCGTCCGACCGTGGGCGAATGCGCTCATGAACTCCGGAGAGTTCCCGAAACCCGTCCGGGATCCGGCCCGGGACGTCGCCGTGCTGCAGTACACGGGCGGGACGACCGGCGTGCCGAAGGCGGCGATGCTCACCCACCGCAATCTGCTCGTGAACGCGCTCCAGTGCCAGCGCTGGTTCCCGATCGTGCCTCCGGGGACTTCGGTGGTCCTCGCCGCCATCCCGTTCTTCCACGTCTACGGGATGACCGTGGCGCTCAACTATCCCCTCCTCTCGGGATCGACCGTCGTCCTCGAGAACCGCCCCGACCCCGACGAGATGCTCGGGCTCATCGCCCGCTACAAGCCGCAGGAGCTGCCCGGGGTTCCGACCCTCTACCGGGCGATCGCCGACCATCCGAAGGTCGGCCGGGTCGATGTCCGGTCGATCCGGCTGTGCGTGAGCGGCTCCGCGCCGCTCCCGGCGGAGGTCTCCGAACGCTTCGAGCGGATCACGGGGGGCCACCTCGTGGAGGGGTACGGCCTCACGGAGGCCTCGCCCGTCACCCACGCGAACCCGATCGATCACACCTTGCGCCGCGCCGGCTCGATCGGTCTACCGCTTCCCCTGACCGACCAGCGGATCGTCGATCTCGAGACCGGGACCCGGGTCCTCCCCCTCGGGGAGGTCGGGGAGCTCTGCGTGAAGGGACCCCAGGTGATGCTCGGCTACTACCGGCGGCCCGAGGAGACCGCCCTCGTCCTCTCGGACGGCTGGCTCAGGACGGGCGACGTCGCGCGGATCGACGCCGAGGGCTACGCCTACATCGTCGATCGGAAGAAGGACATGATCGACGTCGGCGGCTTCAAGGTCTATCCGAGGGAGGTCGAGGAGGTCGTCTTCCGGCATCCCCAGGTCGCCGAGGCGGCGGTCGTCGGAATCCCCGATCCCTCGCTCGGCGAGGTCGTGAAGGCGTTCGTCGTCGCCCGCCCGGGCCCCAGGCCCACCGAGGCCGAGGTGATCGCGTTCGTCCGGGAACGGATCGCCCACTACA
>DASYZN010000089.1:0-8619 GCA_035946105.1 Thermoplasmata archaeon
CCTTCCCGGCGAGGAAATCGGTCTGATCGTTCACGCTCTTCGGGCGGTGGTAGTACGGCGGGGCCGCGATCAGCAGGACGGCCCCAAGCTCCGCCAGCCGGGACATGTGCCGCAGGAGGATCGCGTCCAAAGGAGTCTCCCGCGGAACGAGCACGAGGGGCCGACGCTCCTTCAGGTGGACGTGGGCCGCCCGCGTGAGGAGCGTGTCTGCGAGTCCGAGCGCGATCTTGGCGACCGTGTGCGACGAGCAGGGGACGATCGCCATCCCCCGGGTCGGGTGGGAGCCGCTCGCGATCGGGGCGGCGAGGTCGGAGTCCTCGTAGGCGCATTCGGCCAGTCCTTCGAGGGCGCCCCGTTCGATCCCGCACTCCTCCTGGAGGACCGCCCTCGCGCCATGGGAGATCACGAGGTCGAAGGGCACCCGGGCCTCGGAGAGCGCGTGGGCGACCCGCACCCCGATGGCCGCTCCGCTCGCCCCGCTGATGCCGAGGACGAGGCGGGCGGTGGTCCCGGTCCCCGTCCCCCGGCCCTTTTTAGGCGCCAATGGTTCGTCGTCGGACAGGGAGACCGAGCAAGTAAGTTTGACGCGACGGAGGGCGGCGGTGGTCGGGGGAGGCCACACCCGATTCGGCGCGCTCCCCGAGGGTCCCCGGGAACTCCTGCGGGCCGCGGTGGACCAGGCGTTCGCCTCGGTCGACCGCGGGGCGGAACGGCGGTCCGTCGAGGAGGCGTTCCTGGCGACGCTCGGCTTCTCGGGCTGGCAGCTCGGGAATCCGTCGGCCGTTCTCGCCGATTCGGCGGGGATCCTTTCCGTGCCCGTCACCCGCTTGGAGAACGCGTGCGCCTCCGGGGGCTTTGCCGTGAGGGCCGGAGTCCGCGCGATCGAGGCGGGCTCCGCCGACCTCGTGCTCGTCGCCGGCCTCGAGAAGATGACCGACGCCCCCTCGGCCCGCCGGCGCTATTGGCTCGGGGTCTCGGGCGACACCGAGTGGGAGCGGGCGAGCGGGCTCACCTTCGCGGGGGTCTACGGCCTCCTCGCCTCGGCCTACGGCGCGGCGTACGGGGACCCTCGCGAGGCGCTCGCCGAGGTCGCCGTCCAGAATCACGCGCACGGGGCCCTCAACCCGAATGCCCAGTTCCGGCGGGCGGTGAGCCGGGAGGACGTCCTCGCCTCCCCGACCGTGGCCGACCCGCTCCGCCTGCTCGATTGTTGCGGCGTCACCGATGGGGCCGCCGCGATCCTGTTGGCGGGCGCCGACGTCGCCAAGCGGTACACGGACACCCCGGTCTTCGTGGACGGGGCCGGGGCGGCCTCCGATGCGCTCGCCCTCCAGGATCGGACCTCGTTGACAAGCCTCGCGGCGACCCGTCGAGCGGCCGACGAGGCGTTCCGGCGGGCCGGTTGGGGCCGGGACCAGGTCGACCTCATCGAGCTCCACGACTGCTTCACGATCGCCGAGCTCCTCGCGCTCGAGGATCTCGGGTTCGCCCCCCCGGGCCACGCCGGGAAGCTCGTTCTCGAGGGGGCGACGCGCCTCGGAGGGTCGCTCCCCGTGAACCCCGATGGCGGGCTCAAGGCCAAGGGGCATCCGATCGGGGCGACCGGCGTGAGCCAGGCGTACGAGGCGTTCGTCCAACTGCGCCGCGCGGCCGGTGCCCGTCAGGTGCGGGGGGCGGAGCGCGCCCTCGCGCACAATGTCGGGGGCTCGGGGGCCAGCGCGACGGTGACGCTCTTCGGAACGGGGGGAACTCCATGACGATCGGGATCCGGTCCGCCGTGACGGTCCTTCCCCACGGCCGGGACTCGGACCTCCCGATCGAAGGGGACGACGAGGATGCGTTCACCCTCGCGGTCGAGGCCGTCGAAGCGCTTCGGGGGCCGGAGGCCGAACGACCCTTGGCCTCGGTCCACTTCGTGGGACCGGAAGTACCCGACCTCGAGGACGGTCTCGCCCAAGCGGTGGGCCGACCCGGACTCTCCGTCGTCTCTCACGCCCATCGCCGAATGGAATGGTTCGAGGCGGTCGCCGCCGCGTCCCGATCCTCCGGACCCGCGGCCGAGGCGGTGGTCGTTGCCGTGGATCTCAGCGAGCCGAGGAACGGGACGATTCCGAGACGAGGGGGGACCAGCGCCTCGGCGATCCGTTTGGGCCCCGACGGAGCGATCCGTCTCGTCGGCACGTCCGAAGGGACCGAGGTTCGGGGGGGGGCCGATGCCGATCGATCCGCGTTGACGAATCTCTTCGGAGCTGTCTCCCCCTCCGATCCACCGGGGATCGAATCGCTCGTCGACCCGCCGTCCGGCGCGGGATCGACCGAGCCTAGCGAACGGATCGAGCCGATCCTTAACGCCCTTCGAGCCGCCTCGTTGGCTCCTCGAGCGTCCCCGTCGCGATGGGCCCTCAGGGGACGATCCGGTGCGGGGGCGTTCGTCGCCGGTTTCGAACTGCTCGGACCGATCTCCTGGCGCCAGAAGGGGTTCGAGTCCGGTGGCGCTCCGCAGCCCGGCGCCAGGGGCGGCGGGGCCCCCGCCGGGCGACCCCCCTACACGGTCTCGGAAGGGGCGTACGTGCCGAGGGCCACCTATCGGGCGACCCGGCCGACCCGCTGGAGGCTCGCCGCGGCCCACTGCGGCCATTGCGATGGATGGAGCTTTCCCGCCGCCCCGTCGTGTCGGCACTGCGGAAGAAGCGATCGCTTGGAAGGCCGCGAACTGGCCCGCGAGGGACTTCGGGTCGAAGCGGCGACCACGGTGGTCCCCGGCGCCCAGCCCACGGAGTTCGACGCCCAGGTCGCCCGAACGGGTGCCATCGAGGTGGTCCTGGCCCGCACGCTCCAGGGACCGCTCGTCACCCTTCAGGTGACCGATGCCCCGGCGGGTTCGGTCGCCGTAGGGGAACGGGTCGACGCCGTCCTGCGCCGGCTCTACCCGATGGAAGGGGAGTGGCGCTACGGATTGAAGGCCGTCCCCGCCGGGGCGCCGCCGCCCGAACCCGATCCGGCGACGGGCTGATCGGGGCCGTCGAACGCCATGTGCCTCGGACCCGAACCGCGGAAGGACGTCGGGCGGGGAGCCTGAGGGGATTCTCGACGGAAGCGGAGAAAATGCAAATCGGAGGGTTTATAAAGGCTATTTAAGTCACCGCCCGCGAGTGGGCCGCCATGGTCAAGATTCGCATTGAGAACGTCGTGGCGTCGACCTCCCTCGGCGATGAACTCGACCTCCAGTCGATCGCCCTCGGTCTCGACGGGGCCGAATACGAGCCCGAGCAGTTCCCGGGCCTCATCTACCGGCTGAAGGAGCCGAAGACGGCGATCCTCCTGTTCCGCTCCGGCAAGGTCGTCTGCACGGGCGCGAAGAGCATGGCCGAGGTCGAGAACTCCATCGCCAAGGTCGCCGCCCAGATCAAGAAGGGCGGCCAGAAGATCAACATGCACCCCCGGATCGAGGTGCAGAACATCGTCGCGAGCTCCGACCTCGAGTCGGAGATCAACCTGAACGCGATCGCCGTCACCCTTGGCCTCGACCGGGTGGAATACGAGCCCGAACAGTTCCCGGGCCTCGTCTGCCGGATCGATGAACCCCGGGTGGTCGTCCTCCTCTTCGGCAGCGGCAAGCTCGTGTGCACGGGGGCCCGCAAGCCCTCGGACGTCGAGGTCGCCGTCAAGAAGATCACGAAGGAGCTTCGGGGCGCGAGCCTGCTGCGCTGACGCCTCCGCCGGCCTCGGGTCCCCCCCCGGCCGACCTTGGCGACCTACCGGTCGTCGACCACCATTGCCATCTGTCCCCCCGCGGGGAGGGGGTCGAGGCCGCCCGTCGGTTCGCCCGGGCCGGAGGGACCCATCTCTTCCTCGCCACCCAGCAGTACGAACCGCTCCCTCCGACCGATCTCGAGGGCTACCGTCGACAGTTCGAAACGACGGAGTCCCTCGCCCGTTCGATCACCGCATCGACCGGGGTCGTCGTCTACGTGGTCGTCGCGCCGTACCCCATCGATCTCCTCGGGGCGGCCGATCGCGTCGGGCTTTCGAAGGCTGTCGACGAGCACGAGGCCGCGCTCGATCTCGCCGGTCGGTTCGTGAGCGAGCAACGCGCGGTGGCGATCGGCGAGGTCGGCCGCCCCCATTTTCCGATCGACCCCAGCCTGGCCGAGGCGTCGGAACGCACCTTCCGCCACGCCCTGGAGGTCGCGCGGGACGTCGATTGTCCCGCGATCGTCCACTGCGAGGAGCTGGACCCGGCCGGATACCTCGCGCTCGCCCACCTCGCCTCCCAGACGGGGATCCGGGTCAATCGGATCGTGAAGCATTTCGCCCGAGAGGTGGTCCCCATCGAAGCGCGGGCGGGGGTGGCGGCCTCGTTCGTCGCCCGCCGACCCGCCGTCTCGAAGAGCCTCGGCCTCCCCGGCCCCTGGTTCTGGGAGACCGACTTCCTGGACGACCCGGCGCGACCCGGGGCCGTCCTCGACCTCGAGACGGTCCCCCGGCGCGCCCGGGCGATCGCGGCCAGCGAGGGGAAGGCGGGGCTCGAAGCGCTCCGGACCCCCTTCGAGTTGTCGATCCGCACGGTGTACGGCTTCGTCCCCGAGGTCCCCGGTCACCGTCCCAGATAGACGGAGGGGCGGCCTCGGAACGGAGGCGTCGGGGGGCGGGTCCGCGCGAGAGGTTTCCCGGGGCCGCCCGACGAGACCGAACCCGAGGGTGGCGAGGAGACCGCGCACCGGACCCCTAATCTAGGGGACCGACGTCGCCCGCCTCCGGAGCGCCGTGAAGAGGATCCTCGTCTCGGAAGAAACGCTCGATCCCGCGTTCGTCCCCCCCCGACTCGTCCACCGGGAGCGGGAACTGCGCGCGCTGTCGGCCGCCCTCAAGACCTCCCTGTCGAAGGGCGTGGCGAGCCATCGACTGATCACCGGGGGCATCGGAAGCGGCAAGACCGCGCTGGCCAAACGTCTCGCCGACGACCTGCTCCGGGGGGGTCCGCTCGGCGAGCAGCCCGTGCGCGGCCACTACGTGAACTGCTGGCGGCGGTCCAGCGATCGGACGGTCCTCCTCGAGCTCCTTCGAAGCGTCGGCACGTCGATCCCGGACCGTGGGTATTCCGTCGCCGAGATGCTCGACGTCTTCGAGCAAGGCATCCGACGGGCGCCCGCGCATCGCCTCCTGATCCTCGACGAAGCGAGCGCCCTCGTCCGGGGCGGGACGAAGCTCATCTACCTCCTCACCCGGTCCACCGAGGTCGGGCTCGGCTCGATCTCGCTCGTCCTGGTCGCCTCGGAGGACGTGCTGCCGTTCCTCGACGGGGCGAGCCGGTCCAGCTTCGGTCCGACCCATCGGTTGCACCTCAGCCCCTACGACGCCCCGGCGCTCGCGGCGATCCTCGCCTTTCGGGCGGAGCTCGCCCTACGGCCGGGCAGCGTGTCGCCCGATCTCCTCGAGCAGATCGCCCAGATCGCGGCCCCGAGCGGAGACGCCCGGTTCGCCTTGGAGGTCCTCTACGGGGCCGCCCGGGCCGCCGATGAGGAGGGGGCGGGGGAGATCGCGCCGGACCACGTGCGCGCGGCGCGCGGGTCGATCTACCCCACGATGACCGAGACGAAGCTCGAGGGGCTCACGGAGACGGAGCTGTTCGTCCTCCTCGCCCTCTCCCGGACCCTCAAGGGACCGAGGACCCGCGCGCCCCCGGATCGGATCCGGGGCGCCTACCAGGCCCTCTGCGAGGAGCATGATCGCCCCCCGGTGAGCCGGGTGACGTTCTGGCGGACGCTGAAGGCCCTCGAGCGGGAGGCGATCGTCCAGATCGAGCCCGGACCCGCCGGGCGGGCCCAGCGGATCGGGATGGACGAGGTCCCCGCCTCCGTGCTGACGGGTCTCCTCGAGGGGAGATTGGCCCGACCGGCCCCGCGCAATCCCTAAGACGGGTGCCCTCCGTGGGTCGACCGTGACCGGATCGCTCGCCGTTCCCACGACCCGCCCGGTCGACGTGCGGCTCCCGGAATGGATCCGGATCCGGCCCCCGGACGGGGCCCGATACCAGGACGTCCGGGGGACGATCCGCACCCTCGGCCTCTCGACCGTCTGTCAGGAGGCCCGATGTCCGAACCTCTCCGAGTGCTGGTCGTCCGGAACGGCGACCCTGATGCTCCTCGGGTCCGAATGCAGCCGACGTTGCGGGTTCTGCGCGGTCCACACCCGCTGGGGACGAGGGGTCGTGGATGGGACGGAACCCGACCGCGTCGCCGAGGGGGTCGCGCGATGGGGGCTGCGGTACGTCGTGCTCACCCAGGTCTGCCGGGACGATCTGCCCGACGGCGGGGCCACGATCCTCGCTCGGACGGTCCGGGCCCTCCGGGAACGGTCGCCGGGGACGAAGGTCGAGCTCCTCATCGGCGATCTGGGGGGAGGATCGGAGGCCCTCGAGATGGTCCTCGCGAGCCGACCGGACGTGCTCGCCCACAACCTCGAGACGGTGCGACGGCTCAGCGTCGCCGTCCGGGACCGTCGGGCGGGCTACGACCGTTCGCTCGAGCTCCTGAGGCGGGTCTCCGGGTCCATCGACGGCCGCCCGGTGACGAAGTCCTCGATCATGCTGGGCCTCGGCGAGACGGACCAGGAGCTTCACGGGGCGTTCGAAGATCTCCGCTCGTCCGGGACCGACCTGTTGACCCTCGGACAGTACCTTCGGCCGAGCCCGGCCCATCGACCCGTCGATCGGTACGTCGACCCCAAGACGTTCGCTCGGCTCCGATCGGACGCCCTGGCCGCCGGGTTCCACGGGGTGGAGGCCGGTCCACTCGTGCGCAGCTCCTACCACGCTGAAGAGCTCTATCGGTCGGCCCGACCGGGGGGGTGACCGTTGGCGAAGAAGGGGAAGAAGCGACTCGAGGAGCAGGAGGAGCTTCGCGCCTTCCGGTTCCCGGACTTCGACGAGCGCAAGTTCGTCGCCCACGAGTATGAGCAGTCCATCGCGACGGCGATCGCCGTCGGGTTCGCCCTCGCGCTCGCCCTCGCCTCCTGGGAGATCGATCGGACCGGCCTCCCCGGCATCCTCCCTCCGGTCCTCGGGCTGTTGGGGATCGTGGCGCTCCCCGGGGTCCTGCGAAGGCTCCGCCCCCTCTCGACCGACTACACCCGGGGGGACTGGTTCTGGCTGATCCTCACCGGGCTCCTCGGATGGCTCGGTCTCTGGTTCCTCTTGCTGAACCTGGTCCCTTAGGGGCCGGTGGGCGGTCGTCGCCAGGGGAGCCGCTTTCCGAGCAGGCCCCCGAGGGCGATCGCCAGTTCCTCGGTCGGTTCGGCCTCGGAGAGGGGGCGGAACCGGACCGGCGGAACGAGCACGGTCCGAAGGTCCTTTCCGACGGAGAGCTCCGGCAGGGCGTGGTCGAGCAGCGGCTCGAGTCGGACCTCCTCGCGACGCGTTTCCACCCGCAGCCGACCGTCCTCGGCGACGTACGGCCCCTGGACGATGGTCGGCTCTCCCGAGCGCCAACGTTCGAGGAACGACGCCCCCCGATCGAGCCCGGCCGGGGGGCCATCCCTCACCTGCACCCGCGGGATCTCCGACCGGTCGGTCTCGAGTCCGACGACGGCGATAAGCGGCCCGGCGGCGGCCGCAGACCCTACGACGCGGAAGCCGAGGCGCCCGGCCTCCTCGGCGATCGCCCGCTCGGCCTTCCGTAGCTGGGGGAAGAGGACGTCGTCAACGAGCGGGGGCCGGGCCATCGCGACGAACGCCACGTGCGTCCCCCTCGCCTCGACGGCCCGGATCGCCTCCTCGAGTCGGACGACCGGGGGAGGCGCCGGTTCGAACGCCTCGCGTCCCGGTCGCCGGAGATACTCGTCCGCGCCGAGCACCAGGAGGGCCAGGTTCCGGCGCGACAGCGCCGTCGCGACGTTCCGGTGGGGGTCGACGGGATCGTCGAGGATGAGGGCGACGTCGTCCGGGACCCTCGGGCGTGCGGTCGGGTCCGTGGGGAGCCGGACCGGGATGCTCCAGCCCCTGGCGGCCTCGAGCAACCCCCGGAACGAGCCGAACCTCAGCACGAGGAGCTCGACCAGATAGCCCGAACAGCCTCCCGTCCGGGCCTCGGACCCGTAGATGCCTAGCGTTCGGGCGAACTGCTTCGCGAGACGGATCTCGCCGATGAGGCGGTCCGTGAGGCGGCGCGCCACGTACTCCTGGTGGAACGGCGTGCGGTCGACCGCACTCAGCGGCTTCGACGGGTCCTCGATGGCATACCCGGGCACCGCGTCCACCGCGAACCCCTCGAAGCGGCCCCGAAGGTACGGGTGCTCGGCATAGCGCATCTCGGGTTGCTCGAGGAGATCGCGCGCGAGGGCGATTCCCTCCCGCTCGAGATCGGAGCGGCCGAGGGTCGGGGGGAACAGGAGGAACAGGTCGATGTCGAGGCGATCGAACAGGAAGGTCCCCCGGGCCGCGCTTCCCGCCACCACACACCGAACGACGGGAGAGCCTCGCCGTGCGGCGGCCGAGGCCGCCCGTTCGGTCAATCGGGCGGTGGCGGCGCGCACCCGGGTCCACAGTTCGGCCGGGGGAGCGATCCGCGCGAGGGCCTCCCGCTCGACCCGGTCCGCTTCGACCGCGGTCTCGCGGGCTCC
>DASYZN010000090.1:0-9234 GCA_035946105.1 Thermoplasmata archaeon
TATCCGCTGCGATTCACCCCCGCCTCGTAGCTCGGCCAATCGGAGGCGGCGGGCACCGCTCGGCTAGGGGCGACGGACGGCGGCAACGTCCCGACCGTGGGAGCGGGGGGGGGCGGTCCGGACCCACGGGTCCCCCCGGCCCCGACGCCGCTCAAGAGCAGGAGTGCGAACGTCACGAGGATCCCTACCCCCCCCGGCCACGAGCCGGCGGACTGACGAAAAGTGCGGGCGGTCATCCCGACGAATGGGCCGACGCTCGGGCCCTGTCCTCCGCGCCTCAACCCGTCGGGGGCCGACGGCCTCGGAGGGCGATCCCGGCGACGGCAGCCGCCGCCACGACGACGATTGCCGCCACGAGGCCCCAGAACAGGTAGGGTGGGGGCGGCGAGGATCCCGACGACCCGCCGCCGCCGCCTCCCCCGCCTCCCCCCGGCGAGGTCGAGTGGATCGTCAGGGTGAGGGTGCCGTTCTCTACGATCCCGAGGCGGTCGCGGACGCTAACCACGACGACGAACGACTCGGCCGATCGGTAGACATGCGTCACGCGCTCCCCGTAGGCGGTGGTGTGGTCGCCGAGGTCCCACGTGTAGTTGTACGGCGTCAGCCCGCCACTCGCGGCCTCCGTGAGGACGACGGAGCCGTTGACCTGGGGCGCAGGGACGTTCGGGACCGGCGGAGCGGCCGTGAGGGCCGTGGCGGCGACGTCGACTAGGATCAGCCGGGAGGCCCTTAGGCCGTCGGTGTCCGACACGTTGGCGTAGGTCGTTCGTTCCCCCGCGGAGGCGTACACGTGCGTGGGGGAGGCGGAGGACGATCCCTGCCCGTCGCCGAAGCTCCAGCTGTAGGTGTAGGGCGCGATCCCCCCGGAGACGGTGAGGTTGAACCCGACCGGGGCGCCCGCGACAGGTTCGATCGGCCGATACGTCGGGGCTCCGAGGGAGAGACCGACGGAGACGGTGACGTTCGCCTGGACGAGCCGGGAGGAGCCGTACGAGTCCATGATCGTCAGATTGACGAGGAAGCTCGCGACCTGGGCGTATCGGTGGGAAGGGCTCTCGAGCGAGCTGAACGCCCCGTCCCCAAAGCTCCAGTTCAGACGGAACGGGCCCCCGCCTCCAGTCCAGGAGGCGTTGAACGTCGCGAGCGATCCGACCTCGACCGCCGGGGGCGTCTGGTAGATCGCTCCGGACACGATCGGCTCGAGCCAGACCCACGCATCGCTCAACGGGAGGTTCCCGAACTGATACCCGCCGAAGAGGAGGAGGTAATGGCAGGCGTCACAGTACGTGAGGCCCACGAGCCCCCGGGCGCTCGGGCTCACGCTGGGCGAGAGGAGCGTCCAATGATGACCCGCGTACGTCCAGGTGTCGTTGTCCGTGCCCTGGGTCGAGAAATTGTCGGTGAAGAATCCCCCGAACAGGATCACGGCCCGATCGTTGGGATCGTAGACCATCGGGATGCCGTCCCGCTGCGAGGGGGCGGTCGATTGGGTGGTTTTCGTCCAGTCGGTCCCCGTGAATTCCCAGGTGTCGCCGAAGTCCGGGTTCCCGTACATCGAGAAGCCGCCAAAGAGCACGGCCGTGCTGTCGGCTGCGTCCCAGGCGAACCCCGCCCGGGCCCGGGCCGGGGGGCTGTGGGCCGGGAAGAGCTGCGTCCAGACCCCGTTCTTGAAAAGCCAGGTGTCGTTGAAGGTGTTCGTCCCGCCGTTCGCCTGCCCTCCGAAGAGGACCTCTCCTCCGAGCGTCGGGTCGTAGATCATCATCGACCGTCCCCGAGGAGAAGGGTTCGTGGCCGGGGTGATGTTCGTCCAGTGGAGGCGGTGGAACTCCCACACCACCGAGATCCCCGCTCCGGTCCCGTAACCGACCACTGCCCCCAGACCCGGGTCGTAGGCGACCGTGTCGAGCCCCGGCGGTGCCGTCGTGAGCCGCGAGGTGAGGTTCGTCCAGGTACCGTTGGCGAACGTCCAGGTGTCGTTGATCCCGACCATCCCGTTGTAGGCGCCGGCCATCAGGACGACCTGGTCGGCCGCATCGTACGCCATCCGGGAGTACCAGCGGGCCGCGGGTCCTCCCCCGCCGGGGAGGTGCGCCCAGTTGGAGACCGGCGGAGGCGGGGTGGCTACGGTCCGGGTCGTGGGGGCGAACGCCCCCCTCGGGGCTCGGGACCCGGACGGGCTCCCGGTCCGCGCGCCGGGGATCGAGGAGATCATCAGGACAAGGAGGACAGCGAGGATCAGGAGTCCCATAGCACCGTTCGCCCAGGGCGATTTCCTTCGATTCCACTCCCTCGACATGGTCCGCCCGGTCGTTGGGGACCCCGGAGGCCGGGAAAAACCCCCTCGACCGCGCGCCCGAAGCCCGGATGGAATAAATCGTTTCGTCGGGGCAGAAGGCGGGAACGAACCTTTGCCCATCGGGCCGGTCCCTCGGAGGGGCGTCGAGGTCGCAAGCTCTATCTTGGGGTCCCGTTGTCCGGCGCTGTGTCGCTGGGCGCGCCTCCCTCGACGTTCATCTCCGACCTGCGCCCCTCTCGGCTCGCGACGCTGGAGGCGACGGTCGCCTCGCTGCAACCGACGAGGGAGTTCGAGTCGACCCGGGGCGAACGCAAACGCGTCCGCAACGGGGTGCTCCGAGACGCGACCGGCGAGATCGCCCTGGTCCTCTGGGGGGCCGAGGTCGACCTCGTCGCTGCGGGAGACCGGGTCCGCCTGATCGACGCCTGGGTGAAGGACTACCAGGGGAAGCCCCAGATCTCGCTCGGCCGATCCGGACGCATCGAACGGCTCTCCTCGACGGCCTGAGGCGACGGCTCGCCGGCGCGTTCCCCTGTGGGGGGGTCCGGCGATCCCGCACCGCCGCGCCCCTCGGTGGGCCGGTCCCGCCTACAGCTTCTTGATCGCGTGGACGAGCTTGGTGACGGAGTCGAGGGCGTCCCCGTAGAGGAGCCGCGTGTTCTCCTTGTAGAAGAGCTCGTTCTCGATCCCCGCGAACCCCTTGCCTTGGCCCCGTTTGAGCACGAGGACGTTCTTCGCCTGGTCGACGTCCAGGATCGGCATCCCCTCGAGGGGGCTCCCCGCACGCCGCGCCGCCGGATTCACGACGTCGTTCGCCCCGATCACCACGACCACATCGGTGCTCGCGAACTCGGGATCGATCTCGTCCCGGTCGAAGAGGTGGTCGTACGGTACCCCGGCCTCGGCGAGGAGCACGTTCATGTGGCCCGGCATCCGGCCCGCGACCGGGTGGATCCCGAACTTCACCCGGACCCCTTTCGCCTCGAGGGCGGCCATGAGCTCCTTCACCTTGTGCTGCGCCTGGGCGACGGCCATTCCGTAGCCCGGCGCGATCACGACGGTCGAGGCGTAGGCCAGGAGGAGCGCCGCATCGTCGACCTCGATCGACTTCATCGATCCCTGGACCGTCGTGGAGGCCTCCTCCTTGGCGCCGAAGGCGCCGAACAGTACGTTGCCGAGCGAGCGGTTCATCGCCCGGGCCATCACGATCGTGAGGAGCGATCCCGCGGCGCCCACGAGGGTCCCCGCGATGATCATGGCGTAGGCGGCCGCCCCCGCCGAGGTATCGACGAGAGCGAAGCCGTCGAGGGCGACGGCGACGCCGGTGAGGGCGTTGTACATCGAGATCACGACGGGCATGTCGGCCCCGCCGATCGGCAGGGTCATCAGGAGCCCGTAGAGGAGGGCGAGGAGGAAGAACGGGGCGAGCCAGATCCCTCCGGGGATCCAGAGGATCGAGATCCCCGAGGCGACGGCGAGGGCGAGGACGGCCAGGTTCAGCGGCTGCTGGCCGAGGAAGGTGACCGGCTTCTGGGTCATCCAGCCCTGGAGCTTCAGGAAGGCGATCACGCTCCCGGAGAACGAGACGGAGCCGATGAGCCCCCCCGCGACGGCGAGGGCGAGGAAGCTCGCCGGGCTCTCCGACGCCACGAGCTCGACCGCGGCGATCCCCGCCGCCGCGCCGCCGCCCATCCCGTTGAAGATGGCGACCATCTGCGGCATGTCGGTCATCTTCACCTTCTTCGCGGCGTACCATCCCGCGAAGCCCCCCAGGGCGGCGCCCCCGACGATCCAGAGGAGGTTCGAGATCCCCGGGACGAAGAACGTCACGAGGACGGCGACCAGCATGGCGACGCCGGCGTAGAGGATGCCGCTGCGGGCCGTCTTCGGACTGCTCATCCTCTGGAGGGCGAGGACGAAGAAGGCGATCGTCAGGATGTAGATCGGATCGACGAAATCGATCACGGCCTCACGGCCCCTTCGGGGTCGAGCGGTCGAACATCCCGAGGATCCGCTCGGTCACGACGTAGCCGCCGGTGACGTTCATCGCGCCCATCACGACGGCGAGGAACCCGAGGATCTCCTCGGGGAGCGTGGTGGCCGACCCGAGGGCCACCATGGCGCCGATCAGGACGATCCCGTGGATGAAGTTCGACCCGGACATGAGCGGGGTATGGAGGAGGACGGGGATCCGCCGGATCACCTCGTAGCCGACGAATCCGGCGAGGACGACGATGTAGAGCGCCGCCCAGGCCTCGGCGATCACGGGCCCGCCCCCAGGAGCGCCTTCGTCGGGGCATGGACGATCTCGCTGTCCCGCACGACCAGGCTCGCCGACAGGATCTCGTCGGTGAAGTCGCCGACGGGTCGACCGTCCTTGCCGACGAGGAGGCCGAGGAACGCCTGGAGGTTCTTCGCGAACATCTGGCTCGCATGGAAGGCGGCCTCGCTCGGGAGGTTCGTGCTCCCGACCAAGGTGACCCCGTGCTCGACCGTCGTTTTCCCCGGGGAGGTGAGCTCGCAGTTCCCTCCCGATTCGGCGGCCAGGTCGACGATGACCGACCCCGGCCGCATCCGCTCGACCGTCGCCCGGGAGATGAGCTGCGGCGCCTTGCGACCGGGCACGTTGGCCGTGGTGATCACGACGTCCGCCGAGGCGACCGCGTCGCCCACCATCGCCTGTTCCTTCGCCTTCTCCTCCACCGTCAGCTCCCGGGCGTAGCCCCCGGCGCCTTCGGCGTTGATCTCGAGCTCGAGGAAGCGCGCCCCGAGGCTGCGGACCTGTTCGCCGGCGGCTCGCCGGACGTCGTAGCCTTCGACGACGGCCCCGAGCCGCTTCGCCGTCGCGATCGCCATCAGCCCCGCGACTCCGGCGCCCAGCACGAGGACCTTCGCCGGACGGATCGTCCCCGCGGCGGTGGTCAGCATCGGCAGGAGTCGGGGGGAATGCTCGGCGCCCGCGATCACCGAACGGTAGCCGGCGACGGTCGCCTGGGAGGAGAGGACGTCCATGCTCTGCGCCCGGGTGATCCTCGGGAGGAGTTCGAGGGCGAAGGCCCGGACGCGGGCCGCCTGCATCGCGCGCACCAGGTCCGGGTGCCGGGCCGGGAAGAGGAGCGAGACCACCATCGCCTCCGCCGGGAGCCGGCGGACCGCCGAAACGGTCGGCGGCTGCACGGCGAGCAGGATCGAGGTGCCGCTCAGGTCGAGCGGCCGGGAGCCGATCGTCGCGCCCGCGGCCCGGTACTCGGGGTCGGGATATCCGGCCCGCTCTCCCGCGCCGGCCTCGACCGCGACCTCGAGGCCCCGAGCGACCAGGCCGCGGACGACCTCGGGGACGAGCGCGACCCGGCGCTCCCCCTCGGTCTCCTCGATGAGCACGGAAAGTCGGACGGCCATGGACGTCGCCCCCGTGCGGAGGCGAGAGATATGACCGTTGCCCCGTGGTCCCGCGACGTCTGCGCGGGCCGCCCGGGACGCCCCGCGAGGGCCGCCGACCGTCGCCCGCGGTCCGGAAGGTTCATGGTGGATACTCGGGTCGCCCCGGGCGGATGGTCGGCGTGGGGGCGAGGGGAGGCCGGTCCCGGAGCCGAGCACCGTGGCTTGACGCCATCATCGAGGGGGACGCCCTCGACGTGCTCGCGTCCCTGCCGGACGAATCGGTCCATCTCGCGATCACCTCGCCCCCGTACAACGTCGGGATCGGCTACGCCGGCTATGCCGACGACCGTCGGCATGAGGAGTACCTTGCCTGGCTCAAGTCGGTCTGGAAGGAGCTCCGGCGAGCGCTCGTCCCGGGGGGACGGTTCGCGCTCAACGTCGCCCCGACCTCCATCAAGGACTTCCGGCCGATCCACCACGATCTCTCCACCGACCTGCGGCGGCTCGGCTACATCATGCGGACGGAGATCATCTGGTACAAGCAGACGATGGGCCGTCGGACGGCCTGGGGGAGCTGGCGGAGCCCGTCGAACCCGCACATCGTCCCCTCCTGGGAGTACGTGCTCGTCTTCTCGAAGGGGCAGTGGAGACTCGAGGGCCGGCGGGAGGACACGGACATCAGTTCCGAGGAGTTCCAGAAGTTCTCCGACGGCTTCTGGGCGATCCCCCCGGAACGCCACCGGGCGGGCCACCCCGCCCCCTTCCCGGAGGAGCTCATCGAGCGGCTCGTGAAGTTCTACAGCTACCGCTCGAACGTCGTCCTCGACATGTTCGGAGGGACCGGCACGGTCGCCGCGGTGGCGCTTCGGACCGGCCGGCACTTCGTCTCCATCGACGCCTCGCCGGAGTACTGCGATCAGGCGATCCGCCGCCTTCAGCGGATCCCTACGGGCCCCGGTGCGCCCCGCGCCTCCCCCGTCCGCTGGAAGTTTCCGGCGCCTCTCTCGACCCGACCGGCTTCGCGGGGACCGGTCCGCTAGCGCGGAACTCGGGTCGATCCGTCCGGTCGGGAACGGTTCCGGGCCTCCGGGAGGAGCCGGTCGGCGAGCTCTCGGACGGCGAAATCGAGCAGTGGCTCGAGGTTCACCGTGTCGGCCCGATTGTAGCGGACGAGCCGTTCGAGGGCCCCCGGGGTCCCCCGACGGTGCTCGGCCCACAGTCGGACCGCCTCGAGCCCGTCGACGCCCTCGACGCCTTCCCGATCGCCGATCCCTAGGGTCCGCTCGATCCGCTTGAGTCCCCCGGCGAACCCGACCCGATAGAGCAGGAATCTGAGGTCGATGTGGCAGGGGGGCGGGGTCAGTTCGGGGAACCGCACCTTGAGGAACGGGACGTCGAACCGAAGGCCGTTGAACGTCACGAGGACGCCGAACCGCTCCAGGTAGCTCGGGAGCTCCTCGAGGTCGTCGTCCGCGACGAAGGAGCGCGTCCGTCCCCCGCCGTGGACGGTGACCGCGGTGACGATCCCCTCGTACGGCGAGAGCGAGGTCGTCTCGATATCGAGGAAGGCGGTCTCGTCATGGAACTCGGGATAGACCCGCCACGACTCGGACGGCGGGAGCCGGTGGGCGAACCATTCGACCCGGCGCTCCAAGAGCGCCGACTCGCTCGCCGATAGCTCCCGGTCGAACGCCGAACCTCCCGCGCGGGGGGGCACCGCCCCGGGCACGCGGCGCAGGTCGGACCAATCGAGGATCCCCTGCCGCCAGAGCGCCGACTCCGTGGCGGCGCCGATCCCCGGGAGGTGGACGAACGTGGAGCGCAGCACGTCCTTCGGACCGCTCCCGCCGCCTAACGACTTCGGTCGTCCGGTTCACGGCCTCGGATCGGCGCCCTCGACCGGCAGCGGACCGAGGGGGCGGATCCGCTCCTTGACCGCCTTCCAGAAGCGTGCGACCTCCGGGCTCGGCAGCCGTGCCCCGTAGAAGGGGGCCCTAAACTCGGCCTCGAGGAGCCCGGGGTCGTCGGCGTCCCAGACGAGGCGGACCACGCCTCCCTCGGCCTCCTCCTCGAAGGCGTAGATCCGCTTCCGTGGGTCCGTCGTCACCGGTTCGCGGACCAGGAGCTCGAGCGGGGGGTCCGGAGGGGGCGGAGGGCCCCCGGTCAGCATCACCGTCGGGGCGGGCGGTGGAAGGCGCAAGCGGATCCAGGCCGCCACCGGCCAGTGGGAGCGCGAGGCGCCGAGCGATGGCACGAAGGTCCGAATCCTTGGGAAGGTCTAAAGCAAAACGGCCCTGCGAGACCTCGGACCCCACCGATCCGTCGAATCGTCCCGTCGCATCGGGGTCAGTCCCCCGGATCGATCCCGGCGCGGCGAAGCAACATTCGAAGCCGATCGGCATGGGCCGTCCAACTCAGCGTTTGGCTCTTCGCCCAGGCCGCGGCACCCATCCGCCGAAGGGCGGCAGGGTCGTCGAGAAGCCCGTCGATCCGCTCGGCCGCTTCGGCCGCGGTCCCGACGACGAAACCGTCCACTCCGTCCTCGATGATCTCGGCGATCGCCAGCTCCCGATTCGCGATGACCGGCAATCCGAATCCCATCGCCTGGATCCCCCCCTGCCCGGGTCCGCGTTCGCCGAACCCGAACCGGACGTAGACCGAGGCCCGCCGGGAGAGCCGAACGAGGTCGGCCTCCACTATGGGCCCCGTGGTCTCGGGACGGGTCCCGAACCGGCGGCGAAACGCGTCGAGGTCTTCCGGGCGGGCCCACATGCCCGCGAGCACCACGCGGGCCTTGGTCCGGCGGGCGAGCTCGGCGTAGAACTCCATCTGGCGCGTGGGTTCCCACACGGAGGTCGCGAGCGCGATCGGTTCCCGCGGAGCGGACAACGACGGATCCGGTTCGCAGCCGGGGTAGAGGACCTCGGCGTTGATCCCCTCGGCGGCGAGCAATCGCTGGTTCGTGACACTGTTCGTGAGCACGAGCCGCGCTCCACGCAGGACGGACCGATCGAAGCGGCGAACGGCAGCGTTGGCCCACCGGGACCGTGTCGACATGACCCCGCCGGTCGGATCGCCGAGCGCGGTTTCATGCAAGTAGAGGGCATACGGGTAGCCGGAGCGGAGCTTTCTGATCCATCCCGTGAGACCGGCGAACTGGTCATGGAACAGGGCCGGCCCCTGAACCTCTCGGCTCGCCGAGAGGATGAGGTCGAGATCGACCGTCGCGTCGGGACCCCGCCCCGGATTGAACCGTTGCGTCACGTACGAGAGGATAGGGGTCCAACGCCCCGCCTGCCCGCGCCGACGGAGGTAGCGGTAGGGGATTCCCGTGAGGTCGTAGGGGACGGGCTTGCCCGATTCCCGGTAGACCAAGAGGCTCGCCGGGAGCCGTCGAGCCTCCTCGATCGCCATGCGCCCCACCCCGGGCCATAAGAGCCGCGAGACGACCGAGAGTCCCGAGCGGGGCGCGGGGTCCCCAGGAGGGTCCGGAGCCCCCTGCGTGACCGCGGGGCCGAGCTCGGTCCCGATCACGGGGGGAAAGGAGAGGACCGTCG
>DASYZN010000091.1:0-2191 GCA_035946105.1 Thermoplasmata archaeon
GGGGATGGGGAGGGGCCGGTAGGACGGCCCCACCCCACTAGGGGAAAAATGCGACCCCCCCGGGGGCCGGGTTCCCCCGGGGGGGCCTGGGGTTCATCGTGATCTGGTTAGAGCGCCGCCAGCATCGTGTTTTACTCCCTGATTGGACTTCGGGGGGCTCGGGACGGGTCGCGGCTCGCCCGGCGCATCGCGCCGGGGACGAGCCAGAGAGGCCAGCTGACCGCACCGGTCGGGCGGTGCTCGGGGGTGCTGACGAGCGCGACCAGGAGCTCGTGAGCGGCCGGGCTCGGCTCGGAGGCGGCCACCTGGCGGGGGATCTCGGGGGCGTCGATCGGAAGGCGGGAGGTGCTCGCGCCCGAGAGGTGGCTGCGGGCCGAGCGGTGCCGTGCGAAGATCATGGGAACTCCTCCGCGCCGTGCGCGAGGCTCCAGGTCATCGCCAGCAGGTCGGAGCGGCGGCCTGCCCGGGGAACCGGGGAAGTCCCTGCGAAGACACCGGTCGCGGTCTCGTCGGATGAGGGCGCGTGTGGGGGTGCGGACGGCGCGGAGGTGGGGGAGAAGGGTTCATCGTGAGAGGTCTCGCCCCGGGTCCCGCCCTGGATGAAGGGGAAGGCCCCCACATCGGACTCCGGGCAGCGGGGGGTCGAACCGATCCCCGCAGGCCGCGTGTGCTCGGCGAGGAGCACGCCGCAACTTGCGCAAACATCGGCGACGGCCAGCATGGAGCTGATCGCTCCCTGGTAACCGCCGCTCTCGTTCGCGCGTGTCATGATGGGAGAGTTTGGGGTCTCCGGGGCATATAAATGTCATCCGTTATTTTGTACAAAATAACTCTAAGTACCCTCGATACGTATCCATCAGTGCCGTGCCCGTCGTCAGCTACCTCCCGACGGAGATCCTCGACTACCTAGATACCCACCGGCCCGACGAGTCCTCCGCCTTCGGTATCGGGCAGCGGGAGCTCTCCAAGGCGCTGGGGTACCACCCCTGCTCGATGTCCCGTCCCCTCGCCGAGCTCGTCGAAGCGGGCCAGCTCCAGGTCCGGCGGGCGCCCGTTCGCGGGGGCATCCGAAAGCAGCTGGTCTACAGCCTGACCGACGTCGGACGCTCCCAGCTCCAGCGCAATGAGGAGGCGGTACCTCTGCTCAGCTCATCGATCCCTCCGCCCCCAAACCCGTTCGTCGGCCGACGCGCCGAGCTCCACACTCTATCGCAGACCGCCGAGGGCGGCGGCGTGGTGCTCGAGGTGTCCGGGCCGACGGGCATCGGCAAGAGCGGGTTGGTCGCGCGAGCAATGCGTCGCCTCAAGGCCGGACGGATGCCGTTCTGGTTCACCGTCCGGGCGGCAAGTTCCGCCCGCCACTTCACCCTCTCGCTCGCGCACGCGCTCGCCTCGGTCGGATCCCAGCAGATCGCCTACTACGCGCACCTCCCCCGCGAGCCGAACGGACGAGAGGTCGCCGACCTCGTCCGCCGCGCGTTGTCCGGTCGGAGGTTCCTCGGCGTGATCGACGACTGTCACGTGGCGCCACCCGACCTGCGGGAGTTCCTCTCCGAGTTCTCCTCCGCGCTCGTCCGACCGGACCAACCGGACGTCTTGATCTACATCGGCCACGAGGAGTCGTATCTTCAGGTCCCGCGCGAACGGGTTCGGAGCCTTCGCCTGGAGGGGATCGATCGGGCCGCCGCCCACGAACTGACCGACCGGCGCGGCGGGCTGGGGGAGCGGTTCGAGGCAGTCTACCAAGCCACCCACGGCAATCCGCTCCTGCTGCAGCACGCGCTCGCGGCACCCGAGGCGGACGTCTCAGCGACGGCGCTGCCGGCCGCGGTCATCGCGCGACTCTCCGAGATCGATGTCGAGGGGCTCTTGGCGGCGGCGGTGGCCAATGAACCTCTTCCGCCAGGCTTCCTGACCGAGGTGGGGGGCCTGGCCCCCGACCGGATCCAGGACCTCATCGCCCAAGGCCTGATCCAAAGGGCCTCCGGCGGGCGTGTCGAGGTGATTCAGGCGGTCCGCGGCGCTCTCGTTGCCCGGGTACCTCCCGCCCAGGTTCGTGCCTCGCACCTGGAGCTCGCGCGGTTCTACGGCCGTAGCCACCGCATCGAAGCGATCCGCGAGCGTTTCCTCCATCTCGTATCCGGCGAGGGATGGCGCTTGGCCGGCGAGCTCCTGGGCCGTCAGGAACGGG
>DASYZN010000092.1:0-3005 GCA_035946105.1 Thermoplasmata archaeon
GAGGGCTTCCTTAACCTTTTCCTCCGAGAGATCGCCGAGGACCCCGACCCGGTAGCTCTTCGAGGGCGACGCCTCCTTGACGAGCTGCACGTCGCGTCCGCCCGCCCGCCGGGCTTCGAGCACCTCGACCCGCCCCTCGGCCCCCCGATGGACCTCCGCTAGGAGCACAGGGAGATCGAGGGTCCGGCGCTTCGGGCGGCGGATCTCCAGCACGAACGGACGGCCCCGGCCGAGCATCCGGGCGTCGATGTCCTCCCGCCCCATCCCGTGGAAGCGGCTGTCGGACCCCTCCGTCGCCCTAAGGAACGGGGCAGCGATGAGCTCCTCGACGCTCGTCGGGTAGGTCTTGCCGGACCCTCCGCAGGCGTCGCAGCCGGCCCCGCCGCAGCGTCGGCACGGCCAGCGGGTCTGGGGGATGGTGCGGTCGAGCTTTCGGTAGCGGCCGCGCACGTAGAGGGGCTGGACCGTCACCTCGACCCGGCCGACGGGCAGATCGGCGAGCAGGACGAGGTCGGGCTCCTCCCGACCCCCCGTGCGCCCCGAGGCGACCTCGATCCGCTTCCCCCACTCCCGGTTGAACGCGCCCCGCGCGCTCTCGCCGTGGGGGGTGCCGATCTCGGCCCAGATCCACTCCTCCCGGGCGAGGATCTCCGGCTCCCAGCGCGAGCCGCAGGAGAACCGGGCCCCCTCGAGCCCCTCGAGGGCGGCGACCGCCCGAGCGACCCAGGTCTCCCAACGGTCGAACAGGCCCCGGCAGAGCGAGCATCCCGTCGTCGGCAGGTCCGGCAATGCCCGGCCGAGCGCGACCCCGAGCCGACGGGCGCGCTCGGGGTTGTCGAGGCCGTGGCCGAGGCGGCCGAAGCAGCGGCCGAGGCACTCTTGGCAGAGGCCGAGCCCCCAGGCCGAGCCGGCCGATTGAAGCTCGGGGGGGCCGGGGTCGAACAAGGGATCGACCGGGCCGCCCCGGGGCGTACCCGGTTCCATCACCCCCGGGCGAACCCGCGGGCGGGATGACGTTTCGGGGGGCGGCCCCGACGCCCCCGTTTCCCGTCGAAAGGTAGCGTATTAGGCGGGCGAAGGTTCCTCCCCGGACCGGGGGTCGCCGGGCGTTGAGCCAGATCAAGGAGGAGGAGCTCGCCCGGGCGATCGATCGGACCCTCGGGGCGAAGGGGAAGATCTCCCACGAGGAGGCGGGGGTCGTCGCCCGGATGGTCCTCAGCTACTTCGGCCTCCACGACAGCGTGCTCGACAACAAGCTCTCGAGCGACGACCGCGACCGGTTCTACCGCCTCGAGGAGGAGGGGCTCCTCTCCAGCGAGGAGGAGGACGCGACCGTGAGCCGCGGGAAGACGTGGCGGATCCACTACTGGCTCCTCAAGAAGGACCGCATCCGCGAGGTCGGCCACCACGGCGAGGAGAGCGCCGCCCCCACGGCCGACGAGGTCTACAAGGGGATCTCCGACCGGGACTGGCAACGGGGCTCGGGTCGGACGGCCGAGCGTCCGCCCACCCCCTAGTCCGCGCTCCGCGCGGCTAGCGACGGGGGGCGCCGGGCGTCCCGCCGGCGCGCGGCGGCTTCGGGGTCAGCGTAGGCGGACGGTAGCGGTGCAGGCCGGGCGTCGGCACCGCCGAGTCGTGGCGGCGGACGACGCTGACCACATGGTCGATCGCGGCCAGGGCGAAGACGACGGCGAGGATCAGGCCGAGCAGGTCGGCGTAGCCCCCGAGCGTGGTGGAGTAGCCGGCCGCCTGGACGAGCGCGCCCAGGCTGGCGAGGGCGTTGAACGAGGCGTGCATCGCGACGGCGAGGAGGTAGTATCCCCCGGCCGCCCCGGAGCTGCCCGCGAGCTTCGAGCGGGCGTAGCCGTAGCCGAACATCGCGGTCGAGCTGCCGTGCAAGAGGACGCTCGAGAAGCTGCGGACGAGGATCAGCTCGAGCCCGGCGACGAGGCCCCCGACGAGGAACGCCCCCAATCCGTAGAGGAACGTCTCGAAGAAGCCGAAGCCGAGGCCGACGCTCGCCCCGAAGACCGGGCCGTCGGCGAGCGCCTTCAGTCGGTCCGACGCCCGCACGACCCCGGAGGCCTTCAGGCCCTCCTCGACGAACGGCGCGATGACGAGGACGACGAAGAACGCCCCCGCGGTCGAGTGGGAGTTCAGGAAGGAGAACTCCGGCGCCGGGTACCGCTGGGAGGCCGCGGTGCCGAGGTCGACCAGCACGACCTCGAGGATCGCGGCGACGAACGTCGCCCCGAGCGCCCCGTAGGCGAAGAGGTTCAGGAGGGCGCCCCACGGTTCGGTCCCGTACCGTTCGCTCGTCCGCACCCAGGAGAGGAAGGCGAGGGAGGGGACGAGGGCGGCGAGGACCAGGATGACAAGGTCCTCGAGGGCCGTGAGATCGCTCATGCGCCCTTCGGGGGCGCCGACGCCGGCGGGGCCGGGTACTTGTAGAACCCCTCCCCCGTCTTCCGCCCCAGCCTTCCCGCGGCGACCATCGACCTCAAGAGGGGGCAGGCCCGGTACTTCGGGTCCTTGAACCCCTCGAAGAGCACGTCGAGGATCGCGAGCGAGGTGTCGAGCCCGACGAGGTCGGCGAGCGCGAGCGGCCCCATCGGGTGGTGGAAGCCGAGGGTGTAGGCCGCGTCGAGGTCCTCCCGCGTCGCGGTCCCCTCGTAGAGCATCCACGCCGCCTCGTTGAGGAGCACGGCGAGGGCCCTCGTCGTCACGAACCCGGGCGTGTCCTTCGAGCGGATCACCGTCTTGCCGAGGCGTTCCGCGAAGGCGACGGCGCGGGCGACGGTCTCCGGCGAGGTCGAGAGCCCGGGGATGATCTCGACCAGCTTCATCCTGAGGACGGGGTTGAAGAAGTGGATGCCGACGACCCGGCTGGGGTCGGTGACGGCGGAGGCGATCGAGGTCACGGGGAGGGAGGAGGTGTTCGTGGCGAGGAGCGCGGTGGGCCGGGCGAGGCGTTCGACCTCCCGGAAGACGGACCGCTTGAGCTC
>DASYZN010000093.1:0-2784 GCA_035946105.1 Thermoplasmata archaeon
GAACGCCGCGGAGAACTCCCCCCGCCAGGCCGGCGGAAGCGGGCCGTCCGGGAGCGGAAGGCCGGACAGTTGCCGGCCGGCGCGGGCGAGGACCCGGGCCACGTGCTCGGGTCGGTATCCGCCGCCTCCGGTGACGACGAGCCTCCCGCCGCAGAGCTCGTCGGCGAGATCCCGCACGCACCGGACGGCGAGATCATAGCACGACGGGCCGTACGAGAGGCTCGCAAGCGGGTCCCCCAAATGGCCGTCGACCCCGTGTTGGAGGACGATCAGTTCGGGCCGGTACTCCCTAGGCATCGCGGGGACCAGCGTGAGGAAGAGCGGGCGGAAGTCGGCCTCGCCGGTCCCGGGGGGGACGGGGACGTTCACCTTGAGCCCCGACCCGTCCCCTCGACCCGTCTCGCGGACCGCCCCCGTCCCGGGGAACAGGGTCCGGCCGTCCTGGTGGAAGTCGATGTCGAGGACCGAACCCCGGTCGTAGAACCCGTACATGACCCCATCCCCGTGGTGGGCGTCGACGTCGATGTAGGCGATCCGCTGGAGGGGCCCGATCGGGCGGAGCGCCGTCGCGATCGCCACCGCGGGATCGTTGAGGATGCAGAAGCCGCTCGCCCGATCCGGGTGGGCGTGGTGGAGGCCGCCCGACGGGTGGAAGGCGGTGCGCGACCGCCCCTCGAGGACGCTGCGGACCCCGGCGATCGCCCCCCCGACGATCCGGGCCGACGCCTCAAGGCAGCCGAGAAAGGTCGGCGTGTCCCCCGCATCGAGGAACCTCGGGTGGCCGGTGGCGGACGCCTCCGAGAGCCGGTCGAGATAGCCGCCCTGGTGGAACGATTCCAGCTCCGTGCGGGTGGCGGGCGCGACCTCCGTCAGGCGCTCGGGGAACGGCGGGTCCGCCCCCTCGATGGACCTTTCCAATAGCCGGACGGCGAGCCGTCGCGACCGTTCCTGGAACGGGTGCTCCGGCCCGAGGTCGTACTCTTCGAACCGGGGATCCCAGACGACGAGGCAGGAGGGTGCGACCACGCCGGCGTAGGGCGCTTCCGCCCAAGAGGTCCCGGTCCCACGGGTCGGGGCTGGGTCGGCCCGAGGGCGAGCGTTTATTACGCCCCCTCAGTCCCCGAGGGCGGGCGGCGCGATGGCGATCGAGGACGAACTCTCCGGCAACGGGGTCAAGGTCTACAAGGCGATGAAGGAGATGGGGTTCCTGACCGAGGAGAAGATGGGGACCGCCGAGCGGATCACCCAGACCTCCAAGCTCCCGAAGACCATGGTGATGAACGCCCTCCAGGAGCTCCAGACGAAGGGCTTCGCCCGTCGGAGAGCCCGCGAGAAGGCGGCGGGCTACTATCTCCTCAAGTAGCGTCGCGTCGGTGGCTCAACCGGACGGCGTCCCGCCGCGGATGATCCGTTCCAATAGCCGGGTCGTCGAGCGGAGCGTCACCTCGGTCACGGCGCTGACCCGGGCGACCTGAGCCCTCGACCGGGGCTCGCCCGTGCGGGCCGAGGCGAGGTAGATGAGCGCCGCCACCAGGCCGTGCGAGGAGATCCCCGAGAGCTCGGGACTCGTGCTCACTTCCTCCAGCATCTCCTCGACGGTCGAGCGGACCTGGTGGGAGAGGGCGAGTTCCTCCGCGTAGCGGATCAGGAACGCCCGCGTGCCGACGGAGGGGATCTTGAGGTCGGCGCCCCGCCGAAGCAGCTTGAAGACGCGACCGACCTCCGAGCGCTCGGCCGCCGCGCCCTTCGCCACCTCCCCGAGGGTCCGAGGGATCGAGTAGCGTCGGCAGGCCGCGTAGAGCGTCGCCCCGACGCTCGAGGGGAGGTTGCGGCCCCGGAAGAGGCCCCTAAGCTTCCCCTCGCGGAAGATCCGTTCGGCCTCCTGGACGACGACCGACGGCAGGTCGAGGCGCTGGCCGGCGAGCTCGATCTCCGAGCGGGCCTGCGAGCGCTCGAGCGATCCGTCGGAGGAGCGGGCGGTCTGGCGCTGCATGACGCGCCGAAGGTGCTGGAACTCGTAGCGGCGGTGCCAGTCGAGGGGGCGGCCCTGGCCGTCCCGGTGCCCGGAAAGGGTCGACCCGAGGGCGCGCCGGTGGTTGCTCGGCGGCGTGAACGGCCCGATCCCCCGACCGCTCCCGTCGCTGGAGCCTTCGGTGCCGATCGAGGGAGGGGCCGCCACGAGCTCGCTCCCCTCGAACACGAGGCCGCAGCTCTCGCAATGGACCTCCATGCGGGCGGGATCGGAGACCCGCCGAGTGGCGCCGCAGTTCGGACAGAGTGGAGGACCCGGGGCCAGGGGGGAGACGCGGGTCGTGCCGTTCGGCTCCCCGGGCCCTGACATTGTGTGACATTGATGGAACCCCCGCTCTTTAGCCTTCCGAGAGAATACTGGCGGGAGGCCCCCCGCCAACCCCCCCCGGATCGACCCGCGCGAGGGCCTCCGGACCCCCGGGGGGCCGAGCGGGAGGTCGGACGACGGGTATATTCGGCACCGCCGCTTCCCGACCCCGGGCGTCCTGGGCTCGTTGCCCTCGGGGCCGCCTTCCTGACCGTGGGGGCGGTGACGGTCCTCTCGGTCTACGTGCTGCCGGGGCCGACGACCGATCGGGATGTCTCCACGGATATCCCACCGTCGACGATCGGCCCGAACGAGACGAAGATGGCCCTCCTCGAGGGGGCGAACGCCACATCCGGCTCGTTCCATCTCGATTGGCAGTCGACGGGGGCTGTCTCGGTGCTCGTCTACAACGCCCCCGGCTGCACGACGCCCGAATGGCAGTGCAT
>DASYZN010000094.1:0-6249 GCA_035946105.1 Thermoplasmata archaeon
TCCTGACGACGGACACCTGCACGAAGCAGGCCGCCGTGAGGGTCCGGCTCCACGACGGGACGGTGGTCCGGGTCGGGGGGATGGCGAAGGGGAGCGGCATGATCGCCCCCCGGCTCGGTCCTCCGCACGCGACGACGCTCGCGTTCGTGACGACCGACGCCATCGCCAGCCCGGCGGGACTCGCCCGGATCTTGGAGCGGGCGAGCGAGCGGACGTTCAACATGATCACCGTCGACGGCGACACGAGCACGAACGACACGATCTACCTCCTCGCGAACGGGGCCGCGGGCGGCGAGCCGGCCGAGGACGACCCGGGCTTCGAGGCGGCCGTGGGGACCGTCCTGGCCTCCCTGGCCCGCCAGGTCGCCCGGGACGGCGAGGGCGCCACGAAGCTTCTCACGGTGACCGTCGAGGGGGCGAAGAGCCTCTCGGACGCTAGGGCGGCCGCCCGGGCGGTCGCCGGCTCCACCCTCGTCAAGGCCGCCGTCTTCGGCGCCGACCCGAACGTCGGGCGGATCGCCTGCGCTCTCGGCTACTCCGGGGCTCGCCTCGATCCCGAGCGGATCGACGTCGCCCTCACCCGTCGGGGGGGTTCGGTCCCGCTGATCTCCGCCGGCCGACCGGCCCGGGGCCTCGACAACGGGGGCGTCGTGCGGATCCACGACCTCCTGCGCCAGCTCGACGAGGTCGCGCTCACGATCCGCCTCCACGAGGGCCGCGCCGCGGCGACGGCGTGGGGATGCGACCTCTCCTACGCCTACGTCCAGATCAACGCGGCGTACCGGACATGAATCCCTCGAAAGCAGCCGTCGTCAAGCTCGGCGGCCGGGAGCTCGTCGACCCCGGATCGATCGATCGCGTCGCCTCGTGGATCGGGGCCCGGGTGCGGGCCGGCCGCCCGATCGTCCTCGTCCACGGGGGCGGGGACGAGGTGACCGAACGGGCGAGCGCCCTCGGCCTGCCGACGGAGAAGCGCGCGGGCCAGCGGGTGACCGACGCCGCGATGCTCGAGGTCGTCATCGAGGTCCTCGCCGGACGGGTCAACGCCCGCCTCGTCGGACGGCTGGGGGCCCTCGGCGTCCCCTCGGTCGGCTTGACGGGCCTCGCGGACCGCCTCCTCCTGGTGCGGCCGGCCGGCGTGCCCCCCGGTTCCCTCGGCTTCGTCGGCGAGCCCGTCGAGGTCCGCCGCCGGCTCCTCGATCCCCTGCTCGCGCAGGGGATCACGCCGGTGATCGCCCCGATCGGGACGGACGGCCACGGACAGTGCTACAACGTGAACGCCGACCTCGCCGCCGCGGCGATCGCCCGGTCCCTTCGCGCGGACCTCTTCCTCGTCACCGACGTCCCCGGGGTGCGCGACGCCCAGGGGAACGTCCTCGACCGGCTCACCCTCGCCGGGGCCCGCCATCTCGTCCGCGACGGGGTCGCCCGCGACGGGATGATCCCGAAGCTCGAGGCCGCCGAGGCGGCGTTGTCCGCGGGCTCGACGGCATGGATCGGCGACCTCGAGGGCCTCCTCGCCCCGGGACGGGCCCCAGGGACCCACCTCACGCGGGCGCCCTCGGCGGCTCCGACCTTCCCGACGGCCTCGGCGCGTCCGCGGCGCGGAGGCACGTGATGCCGACGGCGGTGCCCCCGAAGGCGAAGGTCGGCCACGTCGTCCTCGCCTACTCCGGAGGGCTCGATACGTCGGTCGCGATCCCCTGGATCCAGGAACAGTACGGCGCCGCCGTGACGACGCTCACCGTCGACGTCGGCCAGCAGGGGGAGCTCGTCGGCGCGCTCGATCGCGCCCGGACGAACGGGGCCCGGGACGCCCGCCTCGTCGACGCGAAGCCGACGTTCGTCGAGGAGTTCCTCTGGCCGGCGGTCCGGGCCAACGCGCTCTACCAGGGGATCTACCCCCTCTCGACCGCGCTGGCGCGACCCCTCATCGCTCGGACGCTGGCCGAGATCGCCCGCTCGGTCGGCGCCGACGCGGTCGCCCATGGCTGCACGGGGAAGGGGAACGACCAGGTCCGCTTCGACGTCGCCATCGCGACGCTCGCCCCCGAGCTCACGATCATCGCCCCGGTCCGGGAGTGGAACATGAACCGGGAGGCGGAGCTCGACTACGCCCGCGCCCATCACCTCGAGATCCGGACGACGAAGCGGTCCCCGTACTCCGTCGACGAGAACCTCTGGGGCCGCTCGATCGAGGGTGGGGCTCTCGAGGACCCCGACGCCCCGGCCCCCGAGGAGGTCTTCCAATGGACCGGGCGCTCCGACGATTGGCCCGCGAAGCCCGAACGCTTGGTCGTCGGCTTCGAGCGGGGCGTGCCGGTGGCCGTCGACGGAGCGCGGATGGACCCCGTCGCCCTCGTCCGGACGATGAACGCGCGGGCCGGCCGCCACGGGGTCGGCCGCATCGATCACGTCGAGGACCGGGTCGTCGGCATCAAGTCCCGGGAGACCTACGAATGCCCCGGGGCCGTCGCGCTCCTCGAGGCCCACCGGGCCCTCGAGTCCCTCGTACTGCCGAGGGACCTGCTCTCGTTCAAAGCGTTGGTCGACCGGCGCTTCGCCGAGATCGTCTACGAGGGGCTCTGGTTCTCCCCCCTGCGCGAGGCGCTCGCCGCCTTCGTCGACCGGACCCAGGAGGTCGTCTCGGGCGAGGTGACCCTCTCCCTCTTCCAGGGGAAGGCTGCCGCCGTCGGCCGCCGGTCGAGCTACTCCCTGCTCGCCCCGAAGCTCGCGACCTACGGGACGTCGAGCACGTTCCGACAGGACCTCGCGGTCGGGTTCATCCACCTCTACGGCCTGGCGAACGAGCTCGCCTACGAGAAGCTCACGGAGGCCCGGGGGAACGGCGGGCGGAAGCGGGGAGGACGGTCAGGTCGTGCTGCGCGAGCGGTTCTCCCGCCCTCTTGATCCGGGAGCCGTCGCGCTCTCCGACTCCACCGAGGAGGACGCCGCGCTCCTCGGCTTCGACCTCTGGGGCTCCCTCGTCCACGCGGGCATGCTGGGCGCCTGCGGGATCATCCCGAGGGCGAGCGCCCGCCGGATCCGCGCCGGCCTGCGGCGGATCGCCCGCGAGGCCGCCCGGGGTCGCTTTCCGCTCCGTCGGGCGCTCGAGGACGTCCACCTCAACGTGGAATCCGTCTTGACCGCCCGGATCGGGTCGGACGGGGCGCGGCTGCATACCGCCCGCAGCCGCAACGACCAGGTCGCCCTCGACCTCGCCCTCTTCGAGCGGGAGGCGCTCCTCGCGGCCGAGCAGCGGGTCCTGTCGGTCGTCGAGGCGCTCCTCGCGGCGGCGCGGGGCCCCGACGGGTTCCGCACGGTCGACGGGTGGACCCATCTGCAGCCCGCCCAACGGCTCTACTGGGCCGGCATCCTGGGGGCGCACGCCCTGCGATTCGAGCGGGACGCGGAACGGCTCGCCCGGGTCCGCGCCGCGCTCTCCCACTCCCCGCTCGGGAGCGGCGCGATCGCCGGCAGCTCGCTGCCGATCGACCGCCGTCGGACCGCCCGGGCGCTGGGCTTCACCTCGCCGAGCCTCTCCTCGCTGGATTCGGTCACGGACCGGGACGCGGCGCTCGACACGATCTACGCCCTCACCCTGACCCTCCTGCACGCGAGCCAGCTCGCCGAGGAGCTCGTGATCGGCTCTATGCCAAGCGTCGGCCGGGTGCGGCTCTCGGACCGGTTCGTCACGACGAGCTCGCTGATGCCCCACAAGCGGAACCCCGACCTCGCCGAGCTCGTGCGGGCCGAGAGCGCGGGGGCGCTCGGGCGGCTGACGGCCCATCTCGCCCTCGTCCGTTCCCTGCCGATCGGCTACCAGCGCGACCTGCAGGCGGGCAAGCCCGTCCTTATCGACTCGGTCACCCGGGCGCTCCGCACCCTCGAGGTGCTGGCCCCGATGATCTCGACCGCGTCGTACCGATCGCCGCCGGAGCCCCCGAACGGCTCGACGGCCACCGTCGAGCTCGTCGACGAGCTGGTGCGGGCCGGGACGCCGTTCCGAACGGCCCACCGTCGGGTCGCGCGGTGGTTAAAGGCGGCCGAGGCCGCGGGACGCGCTCCCGGCAGCTTCCGACCGCGCGAGCTCGAGCGCGCCTTCCCCGAGCTCGCCGGGCGCCGGTTCCGGTTCCCGTCGGCCGCGGAGGAACCGGAGCGACGCCGATCGCTCGGAGGGAGCGCCCGCGCCGAGGTGGAGCGTCTCCTAAGGCATGTGGACCATCAGCGGCGCCTCGCCCGTCGGGCGAACGAACGCACCTACCGGAGGCTCCGGACCCTGCGGCGCCAAGCCGGCGTTCCCGAGTCGCTCTTCCGGTTCGCGTGAGCGAAGCCGGGCCTAGACGTCGGCGCTCTCGGGATCGGTCTCTCGGAGGCCGACCCGGGCGTGGACCGAGGCCGGCAGGACGACCTTGCCGCTCATCGCCCCATGGAGCAGGAGCGAGCGCTCGCGGGCCGTGAGGCCGGGGTGGTGGCCGTAGAGGTGGATCTCAAGGCTCGCCCGGGTCGCGTACTCCCGAGCGCAGACCGGGCAGAGGAACGCCTGGGAGTCCCCGAGGAAACGGCTGCAGGCGCACCCCGTGACGTGGCACGGCATCGGGGTCGCCCGGTCCCTCGGCCGCGAGAAGTGCCGCCGCATCCGACCGTCCTGCGGAGCGAGCAGGTAGTGGCTCGCCCTCAGGTGGCTACACTCCCGGCAGGGGAGCAACCGAAGGTGCCGACGCTGGGTTACCACGTGCTTCGCCGGTTCCCGGTTCCGCGTCCCCCGGGTCCGACGGGTTCGGAGCCGTCCCCGACCGCCGTCATCGCACGGAGCACTCGGACTTCCCCTGCCAGTGCCCGAGCTTCCATATATCCTAGGCGTCCCGAACCGGTCCTCGCGAGCGTCCGGACCGCTCACGGCCCACGACGGATCCCCGCCGCCCGCGCGGCGGAAGGCTCAAGCGGCCCCGCTGTTCGGCGGTCCGAGGGAGGACGGAGCGACCAATGACGACGACCCCGCCCTCGGGTCCGACGGCCGCCGAGGTGACGCGGCGCTACATCGACGATCATCCCGCCCTTCGAGACTGTCTCGGGTACAACGTCGTCAACTTCACCGCCCTCGCGCGGAAGATCCGCAGCGAGACCGGCCTCGCGAACCAGGAGGCGATCGAGGTCGCCTGCCGGCGCTACCAACGGCACATGCGATCCGATCGGCCGCTCGAGATGCGGGTCCTCGACGTCGTCAAGGCGTCCCGCATCGAGGTCCGGACGCGGGTCGCGATCCTCACGGCGCGCAACGACTGGGACGTGCTCGGCCACGTCCTCGAGACCGGGCGCGCCCTCATCGCCGACCGCCGGCACCTCCTGCAGCTCCTCCAGGGCCCGGGGGCGGTGACGATCCTCTGCGAGGAGGACCTGGCGGACGCCGTCGTGCAGGCGATCGGCCGCCGGGCGCTCCTCGGGGTCCACCGGCAGCTGTCAGCGCTCACCGTCCGCAGTCCCGAGGTGATCGTCGACACTCCCGGCGTCCTCGCCTTCCTCGCCGGCGCGCTCTTCCGGGCCGGGATCAACAGCCTCGAGCTGATGAGCGTCTACACCGACTCGACGTTCGTGGTCCGGGAGCAGGACGTGCTGCACGCCTTCCGGGTCCTCTCCGAGCTCGTCCACCCACCGGCCGCCGAGCTCGGCGAGGCGCCATAGGCGGCTCGAAAGGTCCTGAGCTGCGGCGTCGGGGACCCCTCCACCGAACGACCCGTCGGCGCGTTCCGGCCAGCGCACCGTTCGCCAGCGCTCCGTGGGCCGCGAAAAGAATTCTCCTCGAGAGGTATATATGGGGCGCGCGTTAGCCTCCCGAACGCCGGGCGCCGAAGCGTTGTGGGAAGGCAGCGATGAGCAACAGCGGTACTAGGTCCTTTGCTACCCGATCCGAACGAAGCCGCGGGACGTCGACGGTCATGGCGGCGATCGTCCTGGTCGTCGTGCTCGCCCTCGTGGGCGTCGGAACGTTCGTCCTGATGGGCGGGACGATGAAGGCGCCTCCGGTCACCTGCGCTCCCATCACCTCCCCGCAATGCGGCGTCTTCGTCAACCTGCACGACGTCTCCGTCCTCGTTCCGTTCAAGACGGCGAGCCAGGGCGTGCCCGTCGGGGTGACGGCGACCGTCCCCCAGGGCGAGACCGCAACGAGCTACACCTTCGACTTCGGGGACGGGTCGCCCCTGGTGAAGTCGACTAATTCCATCGTGAGCCACACCTACACGAGCGCGG
>DASYZN010000095.1:0-14877 GCA_035946105.1 Thermoplasmata archaeon
AACACGTCGGTCTTCACGTCGTTGACCGAGATGTGCATGTCTTCCCGGACGAGGCGGCGGTCCTCGCTCACCAACCCGGGGGGTCCCGCGATGTAGAACATGGGATGCCGAACGCCCCGCATCGCCTGGCGGAGGAGGTCCGCGTCCACGCGTCCGACATGCCCCTTCCACGGTGCGTGCGACTCCTCGGGCCGCGTGATCGTCTCGAGGAGCCGGATCGCGTGGTTGCGCCGCGCGAGGTCGTCCAATTCGTCGCGAAAGACGAGGTCCTCGGGGGTCTTGCTCGCGTAGACGAGGACCAATGGCTTCTCGAGACGCACGTCGGTCGCGTACCTCAGCATGCTCCGAAACGGCGTGATCCCGATCCCTCCGGCCAACAGGATGGCCGGTCGGCCCGCCTGCAGGACGAAGTTGCCCGACGGGGCCTCGATGTCGACGAGCTCCCCGACCGAGAGGGCGTGCAGACGCTGCTTGAACGGGCTGGTGCCCATCCGCGTCGTGATCGCGACCACTCCGGCCTCGGTCGGGCTCGACGAGATGGTGAACGGTCGCGTGGGCCCCCGAGGATCCTCGAGGCCCGGGAAGGTCATCTCCAGGAACTGGCCCGGGCGCCAATCGAAGGGGGCGGCCGATCGATCGAACCGAAACGTCGTGACGTTCTTCGACTCGGGGGTCGCCCCCAGGAACGGGAGCCGTCGCGACCGGGGACTCGTTCGTCGCCGGGGAGGCGCGATGCCACCCTCGCCGAGCATGCGGGATTCCTCCAGGCTCGGCTCGTCCGGTTCTCGTCCTTGGGACATGCCCCCTCCGTCCCGGGAGCAAACCCACCGGAGCGTATGAGACCTCGGCCGTTCGAGGAACGGAGTTTCGAGGTAAGCTTCCGAGCCCTCAAGCGTCGCGTAGGGTTCGCCCGACGATCAAGCGGCCTCGGCGCGACGTATTATCGAGAGTCCGCATGGGGTTTCGAGAGGGTGTGCCGATGCACCCGACGCAATGGGGCGGTCCACGAGTCATTCGCCCACAATCGGACGGGTCTCTCGGGATACGACGTCAGATCGCCGTAGGGACACGGCCCATCGAGATCGGGAGTCTTCCTCCGGGGGGTGCCGGAAACGGCTTTCCTCGTAGGGGCCCCGCGGGATCTCCTGCAGCGACGACGGACTCCGGTTCGACTCCGTTCGAAGGCCGGGCACGTTCCGGATCGAGGGGGCCCGAACTGCAGGGTGGCCGAAGTCGGCGGGCGCGGCTCCGATGGGGGGGGATCCTCCTACTCTGCCTCCTGCTCCTCGCTCCCACGCTTCCCACCGCCTCGAACGGCGCATCGCCACCAACTCGGGTCCACGCCTCCATGGGCTGGGTCGTCGTAGGGGACCTCGTCGACGCCTCCGGTCGGGGCGTCGCGGGAGCCCTCCTCACGGTGGTCGTCGCTCCCTGTCCGACCTACCCTTCGACCGACGTCGGGATCCAGAGTTGTTCGGTCTGGGATTCGAATCGTTCGGCAAGCGACGGGCGATTCACAATCCCGCTCCCGTCCTCGCCGTCGGCCTACTACATTTATTCGAACCGGACCTCGACGAACGGCGGCGCCGGACGATACTTTCTCGCGAACGGTACGATCTCCGACCTCGGGAACCTCGTGGCTCCTGCCTACGTTCCGTACGGGAATCTGACCATCCGACTCCCCGACTACAACGACATGAGCCAGTTTCGGAGCGGCGTGGACCAGAACGTCCAGGTGCCGTTGCTCTCCTGGACCTCGGATGGGGCGTTCTACGTCAATCAGTCGTTCGACCTGGTCTTCTACAACTTCGCGACGGGCACCGTCACGGACCTGGCGCGCTGGCTCCCCCTGTTCCGGAACATCTGCTACTACGGCTGCCAGAAGAACAGCGAGTGGGTCACTCAGGACGGTTCGTTCGTCTACGAGCTGGGGTGTCAGGCCGTTCCCTGCAACTCGGCGTCCATCCTGACCTTCTATGGGGTGAACGTTTCGACCGGGAAGACCTACGAATGGAACTGGACGGGGGTCAACAGCGATGACACCGGCATGAACGGTCAGGTGAACGTGATCGGGCTCAACGGGAGCTCCACCGATGCCATTCTGACCGATGCGAACGGGACGCTCTTTGATTGGAACCTGAAGAACCGGACCCAATGGACCCTCGGTCGGCTCCCCCAGTTCGAGGCGAACAACCTCTACTGGGTCGCCCCGCTCAATTCGTGGTTCAACGTCGCCGCGGACGGCGCGGTCCGTTGGACCGTCGACCAGTACCGGTTCGACGGACGAACCCTGCTCTCCGTGGCGAACCGGACCTGGGGCCCGGGGGGCGCCCCGTCGAACTTCGTCGCCGGCATGGACTACGACCTGACCGATCACAGGATCTACTTTACCGCCGGCTATTGCAACGGCGCGGCCGTCTATACCGGGTACGCCACGATCGGGCCCGGGGGCAACATGACCAACGCGAGCTACCTGCCCGGAGGCCATCAGTGCGGCTTCCCGCAGACGCTCCCGCAAGGCTGGGCCGGCGGGTATCCGACCGGTTCCTCGGAGCACCGGATCGGCCTCGCCGCCGAGGGACCGTGGCCGGCCGGCACCTGGAACAACTCGTTCTACAACAACTCCTGGCTCCTCGACCCGGGCACGGGGCGGTGGTACTCGACGAACGTCTCCCTGGTCTGGGGTCCCCCGATCAGCGGGTTGCACGGCGAATACCCCGCTCAGCAGGCGTTCGACGAGGAGGGCTTCTACTTTGACGGACGCTACGCCCTGAGCGAAGAGGCGATGGACTGCTACGGCTCGCTGGCCTGTCTGATCGACAACGCCTCGACGTTGGGGTCGGTCTACTACTACTGGCGTCTCGGAGAGCCGAGATTTCCGACCCCCTCGGATGCCCCGCTCGCCGAGTCGACGTCCCCTCCCGCCCCCGTCCTCACCTCGGTCGTCTCCGGCCCGACGTACGTGAACCTCTCCTGGTCCCAGCCCGCCGCCTCGGTCGATCCGTTGCTCAACTACACCGCCTACTGGGAAGACGCCTCGAACCGAACTCGCTCCGTCTCGCTGCTACCGACGGCGCGTTCGGTGAACGTGACCGGGCTTACGAACGGCCAGATGCTTTCGTTCCGCATCGTGCCCTTGAACCTCCACTTTTTCGGGGCCCCCCTGACGACGGTCGTCCGCGTCGGGGCGTCGGGGCCGGCGCGAACCGCGGGACCGTACGGGCTCCGGGCCACCGAGAATCGGGCGAATTCCCTCTCGCTCGCCTGGTCGGTCCCCGCCATTCATGCGGCATGGCAGGAGTTCGTCCTCCTCTACGCCCAACGGGCCTGCCCGTTGAACGGGACCCTTAGCCTCCCGGACTTCTCGTTCGTCGTCCCGATCCCGTTGGCCAATCGAACGTCGACCCTCGGCGACCTCTTCGATCGGGCGAGTTACTGCTTCGCGATCGCCGGTTCGTCCCCCTCGGGACTCTCCGATCTCTCGAATCCGATGGGGATCACCCTCGGAGCCCCGTACGGGCTCATCTCGACGTTCCGCAACGCCAGCGCGGTCGGCCTCGCCTGGTCGAACCCCAGCGGGATCGCCTCGGACAGCGTCCGGTATGGGCCGTCCTGCACGCTCGGAGGGACGACCAGGACGTTGGGGCCCGCCACCCAGACGACCGTCCGGGACCTTCCCTCCGACACCACGCTCTGCTTCTCGGTCTCGGGGACGGCGGCGAACACCACCCTTGGGAACTCGAACGAGATCCTGGTGACCACCCTGCCGGCCCTCCGAGGGATCGAGCCCGCGGCGATCCGGAACGGGACGTTCGGCGTGAACTCCTCGGACGTCAAGGAGACGGTCACCTTCGTCAGCGGAGCGTCCGGAGGCGACCTCAACTCCAGCGCGATCCAATGGCTCGGCCTGCCCGCCCCCGCGTGCCCCCGCCTCAGCGGGTGGAGCGTCGACTGCACCTTCCTCGTCCCGGCGAACCTGACGGTCGCCGTCCGGATCACCGATGGATCGGGAGACACCAACACGAGCTCCCCGTTCCCGTTCCAGGTGCATCCGCTGCCGACCGGGCCGGGGCTTGCGGAGAACCGAACGAGCGTCGACGTCGGCCAGGCCGTCGCGTTCGGGGCGATGGTCTCCACCTGGGGCCGCCTGACGTTCCGATGGACGGGACTGTACGACTCGAGCTGCAACGGACTCGACTCGGCCACCCCCGACTGCCAGTTCGGCACTCCCGGGGCTCGGTCGGTCGGGATGACCGCGACGGACCCGGATGGAGGGGCCGCCTCGTTCCCGCCGATCCTCCTGTCGGTGGACTCCCCCCTAAGCATCGTGTCGGCGGGATCGAACCGATCGGGCGTCGACGTGGGCCAGACGGTGCAGTTCAACGCCAGCGTCGCCGGGGGTCTCGCTCCCTACGCCCTCGAATGGTCGGATTTTCCCCGCTCCTGCCTGCCCTCGAACAGCGACAGCCCCTCGTGTACGCTCACCGCGGAGATCGATGTCTATCCCCTCGTCGAGGCCCAGGACGCGAACGGCGTCTCGACGGGATGGGTCTCCGCCGGGCACCTCTTGGTCTACGCCGATCCGCTGGCCCCGGCCCCCGACGCGAGCCTCGGGGTGGTCGGGGTGGGCGGCACGGTCTCCCTCACGGAAGCGGCGAGCCGAGGCACCGGGCTCTATCGATACCTATGGTTCGGACTTCCCCCCGGGTGTTCGGGGTCGTCAGCCGCGGTTTCCTGCCTCGCGACGGTGTCGGGCACGTATCGGGTCGGAGTCCTGGTGACCGACTCGAACGGCTATTCGGTCGTATCTCCTTCCATCCCGCTGACGGTGCAACCTCAGAACGGTCTCTTTTCGTTCGGATCCCCGGAATCCTTCGGGCTCCTGATCGCAGCCTTCGGCGTCGCGGGGATCGCCCTCCTCATCCTCCTCCCGCGGCTCCGACGGCGCCGTCGGACCGAACCGGACGCTGTTCGGAGACCCTCGACGCCCTCGGCGAAGCGGACCGGTCCCCCTCCCTCCCGTCCCGGGTGACCCTCCGGACGGTGGTCGCTGTCGACCGGCCGAAGTCGGAGAGGGTTCGTCCCCTTCGAGATCCGGAGTCCGTTGAGCCCTCGGATCCCCGTCTCCGCTCGCACGCGGCACCACATCGGATCGGCTCGAGGCGGCGAGAGGATCGGGATCGAGGCGCCGAAGGCCCAGGCCCCTCGATCGCGCCATCGCCCGCGGGAACCGTTCCGTCGAGGAAGCCGGAACCGGCGAACTCCCGGCGCCGTGAGCCTCCCTGGGTCGGGCGCCGCCAACCGACCTCGATTCCCAACCTTTAACTCGGGGGAGATCGAAGTTCAACGGGGGAACGGCCGTGCGATTCTCCACGATCGGGGTGCGCGAGCTCGTGGAGCAGGCCGTGCGAGGCGACCTCGACATCCCCGAGTTCCAGCGCGAGTTCGTCTGGCGCCCCGAGCAGGTCCTCTCGTTGGCCGATTCCCTGTGCCGAGACTACCCGATCGGTCAGCTATTGACCTGGGAGCACGCGGACGAGGCGGAGGCCCGGGGCGCGCAAGGGGCCCGGGCCCCCAAGCTCTGGCTGGTCGACGGCCAGCAGCGTTCGACCGCGCTCTGCCTCCTGTTCGGGGCGAAGCCGTTCTGGTGGTCCCGTTCCGACGACTGGAACCGCTGGCTCGCCTCGGCGAACGTCCTCGCGAAGCTCTCCGGAGCGCCCGGGGAGATCGAGCTCGGGCTCTCGAACCCGATCCGCGCCGCCGACTCCCGGTGGGTCGAGGTGCGGACCGTGCTCGGCCTCGGGACCCCCGGCGCATCGGAACCGCCCCCCGGGGCGCTCGAGGCCCTCGCGGACGCGATCCTCCATCGGTGGCCTTCGGAGCAGGGGAAGGAGGGGGCGGTCGAATCGGTCCGCCAACGCCTCAGGATCGTCTGGGAACTCCAGACCCGGACGATTCCGCTCGCCACGGTGGATCGCGAGATCGAGGAGGTGGCCGAGATCTTCCGACGCCTCAACCAGCAGGGGACGGAGATCGTCGAGTCGGACATCGCCCTCGCCACGGCCGCGAGCCTCCGGGCGAGCTGGGTCCGAGAGGGGTTCCTCCCGTTCCTGAAGAACTTGGCCGACTCCGGTTTCGACCTGCCGCCGGGGGTCGCCGTCCGCGCCCTCACGGCCGTAGGTACCGGTCGGATCCGGCTGCGGGAGATCCCCCGGGAGTTCTGGACCGATCCGGAGTTCGACGCGTCCTGGGAGGCGACCCGACGCGCCCTCTCCTACCTGGTCGGGGGGTTCGTCGGGGCCGGGATCCTCAACTCGACGCTCCTCCCGTCCCGAAACACCCTGGTCCCGCTGGTGGCGCTCCGCGCGAAGTTCTCCGACGACCGGTTCCTGTTTCCCCGCGCGCTCCACTGGGCGCTCCTCGCCCTTCGGGACGGACGCTACAGTGGCTCCAGCGCCTCGACCCTGTCCGAAGACGTTCGGACGATCCGGGGTTCGTCCAGCTTTTCGGAAGCCCTCGAGTCGCTCCGGGGGTCCCTCGAATCCGGCGTGCGCGTCGAGCCTCCGGAATTCTTGGACCGCTGGACGTGGAGCCGCCCGCTGGTCCTGATCCTCTACCTCGCGATGTACGACCGGAAGGCCCGCGATCTCCTGACCGGCCAGCGGCTCGGCCATGCCTCGTCGGGCCCGTCGCCCGAGGTCGGCTTCGTTCCCTACCTCCATCCGTTCTTTCCCAAGGGCCGAACGGTCCTCCACCGTCCCGAGTTCGACTACACCGAGGACGAGGCGAACGCGATCGCGAACCTCGTCTTCCTGAACGAACGGCCCAAGGACCGTCGGTGGTTGCACGATCCCCCCTCCACGTACTTCGAGGGTCCGGCGATCCCCGGCCGACAACTCGAGGAACAGGCCATCCCCCTCGATCGCGCCCTCTGGGAGCCGGACCGATACCGGGACTTCCTCGAGGAGCGATCCCGGCTCCTCGCGAAGACGTGCAACGACTATCTGGCGGCCCTGGCGGGAGCGCCCCGAGGCCCCGAGCCGGAGTGACCGGCCCCCCGTCGGAGGGGGCGGGGGTGGTCGACCCGACCCCCATCGCGCCCCCGGGTCCGTGGGCGGTTGGGTCGCGTGCCCCTCGACGGACGGGCGTGGTTTGGGATCAACGCCGGGTCGGGCGCCTTCGGGTGGGGAAATCGGCCGACAGGGTACTGCAGGGGCGGCTTCGCCCATCGTTCAGCGGGACCGACAGAGGGAGGTACGGGGGGCCTCGTCCTAGGGGCGGGCCCCCTCGAGGGAACTGGGTGCAACGCTGGTTCTCCTCCAAGGAGCGACGAGGATGTCTGCCGACGACGATCCGTCGGTACGCCTGGGTGGTCCGTCGGGCGCAGCGTCGTCTTCGCGCCGCCCATCGTCCCACCGATCCACGTCGCTGGTCCCTCCCCGATGCCCGATGGCTGCGCGAGCGCCTCCACGAGGATCGTTGGCAGCTCAGCATCCTGGCGGACCTCGCCAAGTTCTCCGGGAACGCGGTCTTCCAGGAGGCGGGTCTTCCGAGGCCACCTCCCGTCCGAAGGATTCGCTGGCTGACGCGGAACGAGGCCGAGGCCATCATCGCGGTGACCAAGGGGGACCTCCGATTGCGATTGGTCGCCCTGCTCGGGATCGCCCAAGGGTTGCGCCGGATCGAATGGTTGCGTCTGAGGGTCGGAGACATCGATCTCGCCGAGAATCGGGTGCTGGTCCGGGGCAAGGGGCGCGGAGGGCCGAAGCTCGTTTGGATGCCGCTGCATCCGGCGCTTCCCGAAGCCCTCCGATCCTATCTGTCCTTCCGAGAGCAACAGGTGGCGGCGGCGACCCGGCACAGCCCGGAGGGCTCCATGGCGGAGGAGTTGCTCGTGCATCCGGTCCGAGGAGCGCTGCGACCCTACAGTCTCTCCGGGGCCGACCGATGGGTCGCGCAGATCGCTCGGCTCTTGGGCGAGAGTGGCGTCGTCTGTCGGCTCTCGTCGCACATGTTCCGGCGGTCGGGCGCCACGTTCCTCGAACGGGCCCTGCTGGACGCCCCGCAATCGTCGCGCGATGGCGTGTATCGCGTCGTGCAAGGGTTCCTTCGACACGAGAACCTGGCGACCACGATGCAGTACCTCGAGGCGGATCCCTCCCGGCAGGCGCGCGCTCTCGGACAGTTCGCCGAAGCGCTGCCCTGGGGAACCTCCACCCCCGAACGGCCGAGAGCGGCTCCATCGCTGCGAGCGAAGCGGGATCCGCCGATGATGACACCCGGAACCGAAGGAAGGGTCAGCACCCGAAATGGCGCTCGACGACCCACGCGATCCGAATCGTCCCTCCGGGCCCTCCCGTCCGAGCGGTAGTCACATCCAACGAACGGGGGCCGCCCGGCCGACATCGATACGCCTTCACCTTCGGCTCGGGGACATTCCGGGGCCCAGCCCGTCGATCTCGTCCGGGGGCTTCGGGTTCCGGGTTTCCCACTATGACACTGTGGGTGGGGGGTCGACTCGACGACGGGGGTCGGCACCGGACACCACCTGGCGAGGTCTAATGGGCTCGTGAACCATGGACTATGCCTGTTACAATCGGAAGCTTTACATTCTATCTTCGCTAGGAAGCGTCATGGCTGCACCGAAGCGCGTTCCCACATCGGGCCCTCGTGGAACCCCACAGTGGATTCTCCGAGAATTTCGTGCCATGGGACGTGGGATCCAAATGTCAACGGCCGACATCGCCAAGCGGCTCGCGAAGGTCCGGGGACACGCCTATCACCGAAACTCGATCTACAACGCTCTGCGCATGCTGACCCGTCGGGGCGAACTCCGCATGGTCCGGACCGGCCGACAGAAGATCTATCGTCTCCAGGAGGCGGGCCGATCGGTGCCATCGAGCGCCCCACCCGTGGCGCCCCGATCCTCCGCTCGTCCCGTCGCGGCTCCCGCGCCCCCGGTCGCTCCACCCGAGGTTCCCGCGCCGACCTCGGGCCCCCACAAGCTCGCCCACGGGGAGCTCCTGGTGCTGAGCGTCAGCGAGAGCCACGTCCTGTCGGGCACGAACCAGCGGGGTCGCCTGGTCCTCAAGCGGCACCGGATCCCCCGGTAGCCCGCTCGGACCTCCGCGCAACTCTGGCTCCGATCGAACGGCGTTGAACGTGGCCCGTACCGGGCGCTCGCGCCGGGACCCGGCCCGGGAAGGGTGAGCGACCGCAGCCGGTTGCCCTGGACCGAAGGAAGCTCTCGAGCCCGGTGGGCACGCGGGCCGGAGTCCGGGGATCGTCCACCTCGGTCGATGGAGTCACGGCCCCCACGGGAAGGCTTCCGCCGGCCGGATCGACCTCGACTCGGTCTGCTGCGGGATCGGGCGCCGGGGTCATCGGCGCGTGGGACGACCCCGGCGGGCATCGACGGGTGCAGACTCCGGGTTTATCTCTCGGACGAACCCAATCCCCTAGGAGGGTCCTGGAGTTCGATGAGCCCGTGTCCGTCCTTTAGGCGCCCCAAGGACTTCGCAGGGCGAAGCGATCACCGATCGGTCCCCCGAGGGGACCCGGGCGGGTCGGACACGGCCACGATCAATGGGGGGGATCCATGAACAGCGGACTCTTCGCCGCCGGGTTGGTCGAACTGGGGGTCGGCGCGATCTACGCCTTGGTCGGCGCCCGTCTCGGGAGGCGGAGAGTACTCGGCCCGGCGGCGCTCGCCTCCTACCAATTCACGATCTGGTGGTACGGGCTGAGCCTCTCTAGCGCCATCAGCGGATTGGAGAGCGGGCTGATCGCCTTCCAATCCCTTTCCTTCCCGGCCGCCCTCACCCTCTACCTGCTCACCCTGCTGATCGACTGCGCCCTCCTCTGGGGTCTCGTCGGATACCTGTCGTACATCTACACGGGACGATCCCTCCTCTTCCCGCTCAGCGCCTTCTACGCCGCGCTGTACGTCGTCGCGCTCTTCTACGTCATCCAACAGGGACCGAACGGCGTCCGCGTGGTCTCGGGGATCCCTACGATCGTGTACGCCGGGATGCCGAACCCGATCCTCCAGGCGTTCATCATCGTCGGGATCATCGTCCCCGAGTTCGGGGGCACCCTGCTGTACCTTTCCCTGCTGAGGAAGGCGAGGGACCCGACCCAGCGCTACCGGATCAAGCTGGTGGGCTTCGGGATCCTCCTCTGGCTCGGTTCGGCGCTCGTCGTCTCCCCGTCGAACGCCGTCGATCCCGTGGTCTGGACGATCGCGCGCACCCTCCTCGAGGCCCTCGCGGCGATCATCGTCTTGCTCGCCTACTTGCCGACCGCCGCCATCCAGCGCCGATGGGGAGTGCACCCGATCGAGGCCGGTGATTCCGGCTAGGCCGCGGGGAGGGACCGACGCTCGAGAGGAGAGACGCCGGGCCCGTTCGTCGCCGGGGGCGGGGCGTCTGCCTCCGAACGGATCGTCGGGGAGGCGCCGGGTGAGGGGTCCGAGGGAGTGGCACCTCCTTCCGACCGGGTGGATCCTGGCGGCGCTCGCCGTCCTCCTCCTCGTCGGCTGGCTGGCGGTCCTGCCGGTACCCCGACCCCTGACCGTCGAGGACGCGATCGCCTGGCTCGGGCCGCCGTCGTTCCTCCTCCTCCTGATCCTCACCCTGGGCGTCCTCCTCGGGCGGGCCGAGCGGGTGAACGAGCAGGGGGACGAGGCCTCGCGGCTTCTCCTGGACGTCGCGCGGGGGACGATCCTCCTCGTCGGATCCGACCGGATCATCCAGTACGTCAATCGGGGGATCACCGCCGTGTTCGGCTACGCTCCGAACGAGGTCGTCGGCCGGCCCCTGGGCGATCTGCTCGACGGGGCCGAGCTCGAGGCGCTGTGGGGCGCCCTGGACGATCGTATTGGGCCCGAGGGTCGGACGGTCCGGCCGATCACCGGCCGTCGGAAGGACGGGTCGACCGTCCCCCTCGAAGCGACCGGCCGTCGCGCGCGCGTGCCCGGCGGCACCGGCGCGGCGATCCATCTGAAGGACATGAGCGAGCGCGACGAGCTCGTCCGGGCCGTCGCGGACCGGGCGGCCCAGCTGGCCCGCTCGAACCGGGACCTCGAGCAGTTCGCCTACGTGGCCTCCCACGACCTCCAGGAGCCGTTGCGGATGGTGGCGAGCTACACGCAGCTGCTGCGCGAACGGTACCGGGGCAGGGCCCTCGACGCGGACGCGGAGGAGTTCCTCGGGTACGCGACGGAGGGCGCCGAGCGGATGCGCGGCATGATCGACAACCTGCTCGCCTTCTCCCGGCTCGAGACGAGGGGTCGACCGTTCGAACCGATCTCGATGGAGGAGGTGCTGTCGACGGCCCTCCAGAACCTCGCTCCGGCGATCCGGGCCTCGGGGGGCCGGGTCGATCACGAACCGTTGCCGGATCTCGTCGGGGACGCCTCGCAGCTGGTCCAGCTCTTCCAGAACCTGATCGCCAACGCCCTCAAGTTCCGCGGCCCAACGCCCCCGGAGATCCAGATCTCGGCCGTCCGGAAGCCTTCGGAGTGGCTGTTCTCGGTCCGGGACAATGGCCTCGGGATCGCCCCGTCGGACCAGGAACGGGTCTTCGTGCTCTTCCAGCGATTGCACAGCCGATCGGAATACCCGGGCTCCGGCATCGGACTCTCGACGTGCCGAAAGGTCGTCGAGCGGCACGGGGGGCGGCTCTGGGTCGAGAGCCGCGGGATCCCGGGCGACGGGAGCGATTTCCGCTTCACCCTCCCGGCGGGGAACGCCTCGACGCTCCGGCCGCCTTCCCTCGAGGCGCGGCCGCAGGAGTCCTCGCGGGCCGAGGAGGCCCGAACCCTGATCGAGGAGCGCCTCTCCGAGCTCATCTAGTCCCGGACGGGGCCCCTCCGATCACCCCGGCGAGCGCGCCCCGCCACCTCGGAACCCCCCGGGCCCGCCGGCGTGCGGAGGGCCCAAGGTTCTATACGCGGGTGCCGCCCTGACGACGGCCGATGTCGGATTCGGCCCGCCCGCTTCCCGATCCGGTCCATATCCTCCTGGCCGAGGACAATCCGGCCGATGTTCGACTCTTGAAGGAGATGCTGAAGCGGGTCACCTTCCACCACGTGCTCCACGAGGTCCCCGACGGGGAGGAGGCGATCGGCTACCTGAGGCGGCGGGGGAGGTACTCCGCCGAGCCCCGTCCCGACCTCGTCCTCTTGGACCTCAACATGCCGAGGAGGGACGGGCGATCGGTCCTCCGAGAGGTGAAAGGCGATCCGGACCTCAAGCGGATCCCCGTGATCGTCCTGACCTCCTCGCAGGCCGAGGAGGACATCCGACAGGCCTACGATGCCCACGCGAACTGCTATCTCCACAAGCCGAACGATCTCGCCCAGTTCGAATCGATCGTGAAGAAGATCGAGGGCTTCTGGTTCAATGCGGTCGAGCTCCCCTCGGCGTGACGTGTCCCCCGGATAGGAGGGGCCGTGGTCCAGGCGATCCGCATCCTCCTCGTCGAGGATAATCCGGGCGACGCCCGCTTGGTCGAGCTCGCCCTGCCGGAGGAGGACGGTCGGTCCTACCCCGTCGAGAAGGTCGATCGGATCTCCTCGGCCCTCAAGCGGTTGCAACGACCCGGGATCGACCTCATCCTGCTGGATCGTTGGCTTCCGGACAGCGAGGGCTGGACGGGCCTCGATCAGATCCAGGCGAAGGCGCCCCGACTGCCCGTGATCGTCCTCACGGGGTCGGTCGAGCCCCGGCTCGCCCGCGAAGCGCTCGAACGAGGCGCGCAGGACTACCTCATGAAGGGGATCTTCCCCCAAGGGGTCCTCGGGGAGCGCGTGCGTTCGGCGATCGCCCGGCATCGGGTCGCCGAAGCGCTCGCGCAGGCGAACGGTCCCGATGCCCCGCTCAAGCGCGAGCTCGATCGCTTGGTCGACGGCGTGGCGGTGTTCGAAGCGGACCGCGTCGTCTACGCGAACCCCGCTCTGACCGCTCTCGGGGAAGGTCCACGAGGAGCCGAGCCGGGCTTGCCAAAGGGGTTCCCGGTCGGCCTCCTCCGTTCGTCGTCCGGGCCGGCGGCTTCCGGGGGAGTGACCGGACCTCCCCGACGGATCGTGGGGGATCTCATCCTCGAGGGCGGCAAAGGCGGCTCGGTCGACGTCGAGTACCGGATCGAGACGTGGTGGCCGCCCGAGGGACCACGTACGCTCTTGTGGGCCCGGGATGTGAGTTCGGACGACGCCTCCGCCTCCCGAAGGCCGGTCCGATCGCCCCGTGTCCGTCCCCGACCCCCCGCGAACGTCCCGGTCGAATCGAAAGGCCCGCCGGATCGCGGACGGTCGGGGCGCGCCGCGCTCGACCCGGACGGCTGGCGAAGGCTGGTCGAACTGTCGGGCCGCTCCCCCACCTTCCTCCCGGAACTGATCGAGACGTTCCTCGGCGAGGGCCGCTCCCTCGTGGCCGACCTCTCGCACGCCTCCTCGACCGGGGATACCGAGAGCCTTCGCCAGGCGGCCCACCGGTTCTCCTCGACCAGCCGACAGATCGGCGCGGTCCGGCTCGGGGAGCTCTGCTCCCGGCTCGAGCGATCGAACCAGGGCCCGTTGCTCGGCGACGAGACGCCCTCGCTCCTCGCCGAGATCCCTCGCGAGTTCGAACTCGCCCGGGAGGAGCTCGCGCGGAAGCGCCAGACCTTATCCTGAGTCCGGGCGAGCTCGCGTTCTCAGAGGGCGCTCCGTTCGGACCCCTAATCGAGCTCCGAGTGCAGCTCGGCCACGACCGCGTGGATCTGGGCGAGATGGATCGGCTTCTGGAGCAATCGGAAGGCCCCGGCCTTGACAAGTTCCCGCACGCGGGGGTCGTCCGGGGGGTTCCCCGTGCAGACGACGAACTTCACGCGAGGATTCCGCCCGGCCATGTGGCGAACGACGGACTCGGGATCGCCCGGTCCGGGTGGGTTCACCACGAGGAAATCGAGATAGCCGGCGGGTCCGCGATCCGGCGACTTCCCCGCCGGGATGCTGACGTCCAGGAACACGACGTCCGGATGCACTTGGTCGAACATCTCGATCGCCTGACTGGCCGTGGAGGCCTCCCAGATGACGGCCGGGTCGACGTGCTCCTGCAAGAGGCCCTGCTTCAGCGTCAAGCGGACGACGGGTGAATCGTCGACGAGGAGGTACTTCAACGCGGGCATGTGAGCGTGGAGTCTCCTCCGAGGGCGAAGAGTTGGGAGTCGGTCATAGGATATGAAGGCCCCCGCGAGCCGCCATCACGTGCTCCCGACTCCGCGGTGCGCTCCGGCCCGCCGCGGCGTTGCCTCCAAGGAGGTCGAGCGTACGGAGGGTAGCCGCGGGTCCTCGGGTCGTAGTGGACCGCACCGGCGCGCTCGCGGGGGAGATGGGCGCCATCGGGGTCGTCTCTGGGTGGCTTCCGGGGAAGCGAACGGCCCTTCCATTCGTTCGATAATCCAGCCCTGTGAAGCCGCCCATCACCCCAACGACGGACATCTCGCAGGCGGTAGGCGATGCGCATCGGGCGCCAGATGGGCAATGGATCCCGTTCGATTCGTGCGGGGGTATCCGAGCGGGGACGGAGAGGGTCGGCCTCCGTTGGGTCGAGGCGGAACGGGAGGTCCGAACCCAGGATCGTCCGCCGCTTCGCTCCGTCGGGTCGGCTCGACTACGGGGGGACGGGAGGAACGTCCGGGGCCCTCCGAGAGCCGCTCGAAAGACTGCCGACCTCCTCGAGGAGGAGCTTGATCGCCTCCCGAGGGAACCCGCGGGCCTCTTCGCGGATGCGGTCGATCGTGGACGGAGGGACTTGGAGCGACGCCACCCGGAGCGCCCGCCGGAGCAGCTCCCGCATCGCCTCGGCCTCGAGCGGGGTGAACTCGAGCACGGTG
>DASYZN010000096.1:0-6491 GCA_035946105.1 Thermoplasmata archaeon
GACGGCTCGAACGCCACCTGCACCACTTCCGCGTGGCCGGTGTCGCCTTCGCAGACGCGTTCGTAGGACGGGTCGGGCACCGTCCCCCCGGAATAGCCCGGGAGGACCGTGCGGACCCCGCGCAATTCGGAGAGCACCGCCTCGGTGCACCAGAAGCATCCGCCGCCGAGGGTCGCGAGCTCGAGACCTCCCGCGCCCGACTTGGGCGCACCGGCCGGAATCGACACCGCCCCACCAGGTGCGGAGCCGCCTAAAGGCTCTCCGAGGTCGCGCCAACCCGACGTCGCGGCCTCCCCCCGCGTTGCACCTAACGCCCACGGCGCGGGCCGGGCGGCGAGGGTCTCGCCGAGCCGTCGATCGACCGGGGAGCGGACCGCGCTATCGCCGGGAGCTTAGGCGGAGCCGGCGATCCCCCCCCGAAGGGGTCTGCCCGAAGGCTCGGGCCGGACGCCCCGGGGGATCGCGAAGTGTCTCGCAGCGCTCGCTCGAGCGAAGGCGAGAGCCCGACCCCGAGTGTGCCCGGGCCAAGGGTCGTACGGTCCCACCCCATGCGGTACGGTCATCGGGCCACACAAACGGGTATAGCGAGGAACGGCATCCGGACCGAGGGGGACGACCGATGGCAGAGAAGGGTTGGGAACTCGGCGGAGCGTTCATGGGAGAGGTTCTGAAGGCGCTGACGGACAAACAGGGACAGGTCGACATCCGGATGCGCAACGTGGCCCTCGACTGGAAGGGGACACCCCTCGGCCTCGAGCTCAACGGCACAATCACCGTCTCGGTCCACATGCGGGAGCTCTCCGACAAGGAGAAGGCGGCCCACCAGGACTCGACCGTCGCGAACCTCCGGCGTTCCGGGTGACCTGACCCCCGACGCGGCTCACCGCAGCCGGACCGGCCGATGGCGCCCCTAGGACCGGGCGGCGCCGGCGAGCCCCCGGACCCGGGGACGGTCGAGCCCGCGACGAAAATCGGATAGCCTACGAGATCGGTCGGGGGCCGTGGACGATCTCGATCGGCAGATCCTCGAAGGGCTTCGGGAGGACGCCCGCATCACGAACGCCTCCCTTGGGGAGCGGGTGGGGCTCACGGAGGCCGCCGTCCGTCGGCGGATCCGGCGCCTCACCTCCGACGGCACGATCCGCCGGTTCACCATCGTGACCGTGCCGCTCGGCCCCGAGGGGCTCGTCCTCATCCGATGCCGCCCCGGGCGGACCTCGGAGATCCTGCGCTACGTTCGGGAGCGCGCGGCGGAGGTCTTCGAGACCTCGGGCGAGTACGATGTGGGCGCGCTCCTCGAGCGCTCCTCGATGGAGGAGCTCAACCAGGAGCTCGACCGGATCCGCGGCGTCGACGGCGTCGTGGCGACGCTGACGCTGATCCGCCTCGCCCGGGAGTTCCGCGGCTCCGGCCCCCCCCGACCCTCGGGGACCGCCTCCCACGCGCGAGGAGCGCGCACCCTCCCGATCCCGATCGCCCCCCGCCGGCGCGGCCCGATCGACCGGTCGGGGCCGATAGCTAGGCGAGGCGCGCCGGGGCGGCGGCGATCGGGGGATCGCACCGGGCGAGCCGGTTGAGCGCCTCGTCGATCTCGGAGAGGCCGATCGTCGCCGACCATCGAACGTAACCGCGTCCGCCGGCACCGAACGCCTCGCCGGGGGTCACAAGGACCCCGGCCTCGCGGAGCAGCCGTTCGGCGAAGCTCCGGCCGTCGCCGCCCGGGGCCCTGTGCCATAGGTAGAGCGTCGCGCTAGGGGGGTCGACCGGGATCCCCAGCGACCTCAGCCCCTCGGCGAGGCGCTTCAGCCGTCGGTGGTACTCCTCGATCGGGCCGAGGACGTCGGCCGACCAGCCCTCGGGGCCGAACGCCTCGAGTCCCTCAGCGACCGCCCTCTGCAAGGGGTTCGGCGCTCCCGAATCGGCGTGCCCCTTCAGGCCGGCCAACGCGTCGAGGGCGTCCGGCGGACCGACGGCGAACCCGATCCTCCAGCCGGGAACGCCGAACGTCTTCGAGAAGGAGTGGAACTCGACCGCCACCTCGCGGGCGCCGGGGATCGAGAGGATCGAGGGGGCGGGCGTCCCGTCGAAGGTGAACTCGGAGTAGGCGTTGTCGAAGGCGATCGCGAAGCGTCGGTCGTGCGCCGCCTCGACCGCCCGGGCGAGGTCGGCCGTTCGGGCGACCGCTCCGGTCGGGTTGTTCGGGTAGTTCAGGTAGAGCAGTCGGAGGTCCTCGGGGATCGCCTCCCAGTCCGGCTGCCACGTCGCCTTGGCTCGGAGCGGGACCGAGACCGCTTGGAACCCGCCGAGACGGGCCGCGTTCTCGTACGCGGGGTAGCCCGGATTCGGGACCCCGACGCGGTCCCCGGGCTCGAGGATCGCCCTCGGCAGGGCGCTCAGCCCTTCCTTCGAGCCGATCAGAACCACGACTTCCCGATCCGGATCGACAGCGACGCCGAACCGGCGGTCCATATACCGGGCGATGGCCGCCCTCAGGGTCGGCTCCCCTCTCGACGAGGAGTAGCGGTTCCCTTCGGAGGAGCCGAGCGCCCGCTCGGCCGCCCGTCGGAGGCCGCTCCAGGGAGGGAGATCCGGGTCCCCGATCGAGAACCGCAGGAGCGCCCCCGGCCCCCTCCAAGCTCGGGCCTCCGCCTCGAGACGGACGAAGGGATACTCGGGGAGCGCCCGCAGGGCGGCCGATCGGCCGATCATCCGGCGACCTCGGGGCTCCGGGGGGTCCCGGGACCGCCCCCAAGATGGGCCGGCACGACGACCCGGGTGACGAGGTCCCCGAACGACTCCGCCGTCCGGATCGCTTCGGCCCGGCCCGAATGCACGAGCACCTCCGCCGGCCTCGGGCGGGTGTTGTACTGGCTCGCCATCGAGAACCCATAGGCGCCGACGTTGCCGAGCGCGACCAGGTCGCCCACCTTGAGCGGGGGGAGTCGGCGGCGATCGGCGAGCACGTCGGTGTTCTCGCAGACCGGTCCGACGAGCTGGATCGGAACGGCCGGCCCCGGACGCCGCCGCACCGGGTGCACGGCGTGGTAGGCGCCGTAGAGCGCCGGCCTCAGCAGGGTGTGCATCCCGGCGTCGACCCCGACGAACGGCGGACGACCGGCCTTCACGTGGGTCACCCGCGTCACGAGGACGGTGCTGTCCGCGACGAGGTAGCGGCCCGGCTCGTTCAGGAGGCGCAGGGATCGAGGCCGGGCATCCGAGGGCCAGGCGGCCGACAGGGCCCCCGTCAGCCGCTCGGCGGCCGAGACGAGGTCGAGGGGGGCTTCCGATGGGCGGTACGGCACCCCGAACCCTCCCCCGGCGTCGAGGAAATCGAGGTCGCGGCCGAGCGCCGATCGGGCGGCCCGGATCGCCTGAGCGAGGAAGGCGCCGACCCGGCCGAAGTGCGACGCGTCCAGCACGTTCGATCCGGGCATCGTGTGGAGGCCGAGGCGCGCGATCCCGGCCCGCTGGGCGTCGGCGAGCCCCCGTACGGCGGCCCGCAGCGGGACGCCGAACTTCGCCTGCCGACCGGCGAATCGCAGTCCCTCCGGACCGCTCGCGGTCCGGCCGGGGTTCAGGCGGAAGGAGAGCGCCCTGGGCGACCCGAGTTCGAGGAGGCGCCCAAGCAGCGCCGGGTCGTCGAGGTTGATGGGAACGCGGGCCTCGAGGGCGGTCGAAAGGTCCGCCTCGGAGGGGTAGGCCCCCGTGTACAGGGAATCCTCCGGGGCGACCCCGGCCTCCCGGCTGATCCGGATCTCGGCCGGCGAGGAGCAGTCCGCCCCGCATCCCTCGGAGGCAAGGATGCGGACGACGGCGGGGTTCGGGTTCGCCTTCAGCGCGTAGAGGAGGCGGTAGTCGGGCCAGAGGGGCCGGAACGCCGCCAGGAACCGACGGGCGTTCGAGCGGATCCGGGCCTCCGACATCAGGTAGAACGGCGTTCCGAACTCCTCGGCGAGGCGGGATACCGAGAGGTCCTCGACCCGTAGCTCCCCGCGGATCCGCTCGAACGGGGGCGGCGGGAGCGGATCGGGCGCGGGAGTCGCCCTCATCGGCGGCGTCCCCCCCGGGGCCGCGCGGGCGCCGAAGCCCGAACCCGGCGCGGGTTCGGATCGGCGTGGGCGCTGCTCGGAGCCGATGTCCCGGGGGCCCTCCGTCGATCCGCCCGGCTGTGACGGAGGCTGGAGGGTTCCCTGACGCCGGCGTCGTCGGCCGGTCCCGACGGGCGGGAGGTCACGGCGAGGAATCGTCCGGAATCGTGGAGCTCTCTCAGCAGGGGGAGGACGTCCGCCTCGGGGACCCGGACCGTGAGGGCCGTCGGAGAGGCCCTGAGATCGATCCAGGGCCGGCCGGCGATCGCGCGCCAGAGCACGCCGAGGCCGTCGGGGGCCTTCGAGAGGACGACGGTCACGGTGCCGCTGCGCTCCCCGGACCGTTTGGCCGGGCTGGGGGCGTCGGCGCCCTCCCGATCCGGTCGGACCCACGTCCCCGCCGAATCGAGGAGGGGCGGTCCGAGCGGGATCACCTTGAGCCGGGCGCGCCCGTCGTAGAGCCGCAACGCCTCGGGGGCGACGATCTTCGCCCCCGCGCGCACCAACTCCTCCAACTGGGAGGTCGTGACCTCCTTGAGCGGCCTCGCCGCGGGCACCAGCCGGGGATCCGCCGTCAGGACGCCCGGCACGTCCTTGACGAGGACGATGTCGGTCGCCCCCAGAAATCGCGCGAGGGCGATCGCCGTCGTGTCGCTCCCCCCCCGGCGCAGGGTGGTGACCCGGTCTCCCTCGCGTCCGAGGAATCCGCAGAGCACCACCGTCGACCGCCGTAGCAGCGGGGCGAGACCGGCGGACACGCTCGCCTTGGAGCGACGGGGATCGATCTCGGCGTCGACGCTTCCCCCCGTGGTCCAGATCGGCCAGGCCGGGTCCTCCGGTTCGATGAGGCGGGTCACGATGCCTCGTCCCTTGAGGGCGGCCGCGAAGAGACGGGCGCCGATCCGCTCCCCGAACGCGACGACGCTCGCGCGATCCGAGGGATCGACCGGGTGCGGGATCCCGCCGACGAGGGTCACCAACCGGTCGGTCATCCCGAGGGGCGCGCTGACCACCACGAGCTTCTCGGCGGCCGGCGCCTCGGCGACGAGGCGGGCCGCCTCGGCGATCCGGGCGCCCGACTCGAGGACGGACCCTCCGAACTTCACGACGAGGCGCCGACGGAGAACGCTCATCCGTCCCGCTCCTCATCGAGCACGTCGTCGAGGGTGTAGAGGCCCGGCCGGATCGACCGACGGCGGCGATGGAGCCACTTCGCCGAGGCGAGGATGCCCTCCGCGAACGCCTCACGCCCGTAGGCGAGATGCTCGAGGCGGAGGAGTTCGCGGGGTCCCTCGATCTGGACCGTGTGGATCCCCGGGGTCTCCCCGCCCCGGAGGGACGCGATCTGCGCACGGTTCGCCCTTCTCGGTCGGCCGACGGGCTCCCAGCCCGAGAGGCCGATCGCGGCCAAGTCGCCGGCGATCGCCTTCGCCGTCGCCGACGGGGCGTCCCGCTTCCCCGCGCGATGGGTCTCGATGATGGAGACGTCGAACCCTTCCGGAAGGCGGCCGAGGGAACGGACGACCTTCCGAAGCAGGTGGATCCCCTCGGAGAAGTTCGCGTCGTGGACCACCGGGATCCGACGGGTGACGTCCCTAAACCACCGCTCCTGGTCTCCCGCCAGGCCAGTGGTCGCGACGATCGCGGGCACCGAGCGTCGGGCCGCTTCGGGCAAGTTCCTCCGCTCCGCTTCCGGCGTGGTCGCGCTCACGAAGACGTCGGAGCTCGAAAGGAGTTCGGGCAGCTCCGCCGGCCCGGCGAGCCGAATCGACCCCGAGGTCCGCCGAGGGATCCGGATCGTTCGGCGCCCCCGAACGAGCCCGGCGGTCACCGGGTATCCTTCCGACACGGCGAGCCGGACGATCGCCGATCCGAGGCGCCCCTCGGCCCCGGCGATCAAGAGGCGCGGGAGTCGTTGGACCCCCGAGCGGGGTCGAGTCTTGTCAGCAGGAGGCATAGGAGAGCTCCGCCCACCGGGTCCGGTCGGCGAGTCGTTCGGGCACGTCGCAGGGGAGCCATTCGGCGAACTCCGTCAGGACCTCGGGGTGCAGCGTCCACACCGACTCGAGCGCCGAGACGAGTCGGCGGATCCCGGCCGGCGTGAGGCGTCCGAGGGGTGGGCGGCACCTCCCGACGCGGGCGCCGAGCAGCGACAGGGCCGCCTTGATCGGGACCGGATTGCGGCTGCGCACGACGGCCTCCTCCCCCCCGTCGAGGCGTTCGACGACCGTGAGCGTGACGGACTCGAAGAGCGGCCGCAACGCCTGGGCGCGGCGCGAGGCCCCGATCCAGTCCCCCCGACGGGCCGCCCGGACCAGTTCGACCACCGAGGTCGGGGCGAGGTTCGACACGACCGAGACGACCCCATCGGCCCGGATCGCCGGATCGGCCATCAAGGGGAGC
>DASYZN010000097.1:0-11623 GCA_035946105.1 Thermoplasmata archaeon
GAAGGCGCGGTAGAATCGGTCGGTCTCCCTCAGGAGGCTCAACGCGACGAAGCCGAAGACGATGGCGACGAGGGCGAGCAGGGCATAGACGACGTTCTGGGCGAGGCCGACGAAGAGGAGGAAGACCATGATGAGGAGGAAGGCGACGATCACCGTCGCCGTGTAGCGGTACATCCTGCGCATCGTCGGCGCCATGTCCGCGACCCGGTCGGAGAGGTCAAAGATCGCCGAGATCGGGTCCTCGACGCCGGGCGGCGCGAACACCGTCGAGGGTCGGTGCCGCGGTAGATAAAGCCCCCCGAAAGAATCCGTCGGTCGATAGTTGGCCCTCCCCGAATACCCCCCGACCGCTTCCTCCCCCCGAGGTCCCATGCACCGACCGAACCCCCGACCGAACGCCGCGCGACGAACTGGACCGAACCTGGGCGAGGCCCTCGGAGGGAGGAACACGGCCCTCCTGGGGATCGCGCTGCTCGCGATCGCCCTCGTGCCGGCCGCATCCGCGGGACCGGCGTCCCTCACCGCGGCGACCCCCGTGACCGCCTCGACCGGCGTCTTCGCCTGGGGCGCGTTCGACAACGCGACCTACCAGTCGGAGTACCTGGGCGCGTACGCGGACTCGCTCAACCTGACGAGCGGCAACCTGAGCTCGTCGAGGGCCGTCGTCGCCGAGCTGGTCGCCGACCACGCGCTCTACGGCTCCTTCGCCGTCGTCAACGTGACCGCCCCCACCTCGACCACCCGGTCCGTCGTCGTCTCGGCGATCTCGATCGCGAACTACAGCGCGATCGTCGAGGTCGTCGGAACGCTCCCGAAGGTCGGGACGTACTCGCCGGGCGCCCCCGTGCCCCTCGCGAACCTCTCGGCGGTCTACTACGCCTCGGTCGTCGAGGTGCAGGCCTACAAGGCCTACTCGAACTACAGCCTCGTCAACGGGACCCTCGCGCTCGCGAACGAGCACGTCGCCTCCTGGGCGGCCGCGAACGACACGTGGATCGCCTACCACTGGCCGGGCTACACGAACAACGCCAACGGCACGGTCACCGTCACGAGCACGACGGCGGCCGCGGTCGCGTTGAGCTTCGTCGGGCAGACGTTCCAGGCGAACTTCACCCCGGCGCTCCCCCTCTCGAAGGCGCCGCTCTCCGTCGGCAAGACGTGGAACGCCTCGACCCAGGCGACGATCGTCGGCTGGAGCGCCTACGCGAGCGCGTCGGCCTACTCGAACGGCAAGACGAACGTCACCGCCCACAACTCCGGCGGAACCTCGCTCAACACGACGACGAAGCTCGGCTTCTCCTTCGACGTCGTCGCCTCCGAGCAGATCGTCTTCCCGAACGGCACGACGGGCACCGGCTACACGATCGCGACCTCGGAGAACGGCACCGCGGGCGGCGCCTACACCCTCTGGGACGGGCTCGTGATCCTGCCGGCGGGCAGCTCCCCGCCCGTCGCCGCCCACCTGCCGACCCCCTACGCGGTCCCCGATGCCCCGGCGGCGACGTCGAGCCCAGTGACGGAGGCCGTGGTCAGCGAGAGCGGGCTCCCCGTAGCGACGAACGCGATGGTCTCGAGCGGCACGACGCTCAGCACCGCGCCGCTCACGCCCGCTCAGGCGAGGGCCCAGATCACCGCGACGGCGACCCCGGTCGAGCCGACGACCGCCGTGGCGCCCCCCGTGACCTCGCCCCCGACCCTGGCGGGCGCCACCGGGACGCCCCCGAGCACCTCGAGCCCGCCGCCCCCGACGAGCAACCCGCCGCCCGCCACGTCGAACCCGCCCCCGACGAAGCCGACGACGAGCCGCCCCTCGAGCAGCCCTAGCTCCCTGAGCGGCGTCGTCCTGGTCGCGGCGCTCGCGGCGATCCTCGGGGCGTTCCTCGTGGGCGAGTACGCCCTGCGGAGGCGCCGGTCGTAATCCCTACCCTAAGGGACGGGACCGGTCCAACCCATTCCTCCCCGGGAGGCCGTGGGCCTCCCGGGGCGCACCGTCGTGTGCAGGGACTCGACGATCGATCGGAGAATACTATCGGGCCCGTCGAACGGTCTTGCGGGGCTTCGCTTCCGCTCGCGTGAAGTACCGCCGAAGGGGATCCCAGTACGACTCCTTCCATCCGGAACTTAGGTGACCTACGTGCTCTCGGGGGACGGCGGAGTGGGTGAACGAGATCCGGGTGCCGTTCCTCGACGGCGAGAGCCGATAGGTCACCTTCGATTCGTGTCCTTCCGGCCAACTGGCCTCCGCCGGGACCCACGCCTGGACGATCCGCTTCCCGACGACCAGCTCAAGGTTGCGCCCGTGGATGTAGCCCCCCCAGGCGGTGAACGAGCCGCCGACCCGACCGCTGATGCGGGCCGGTGCCCCGGTGAACGCTCGATGCCCGGCCGAGGTCATCAGGGTCCGGTAGACCGCGGCGGGCGACGCGGGGATCTCGACCCGTTGGCGGATCGTCCCGGTCCGGATCGCCGTCATCGAGGACCCTCAGGGGGAGACCGTGGCTCCGCGCAGCGGCAGGAGGTACGGCCCATTGGCCGAGCGCGGGTCGCCGTCGGGTCAGATTGCTTGCCGATCGTCGGCGCCTCCCGGTGCCCAAAGGCGGCTCGCGGAACGGGCTGAGACGGATACCGTTGCCCCCTGGCCTGACCCATTCCCGTCCTCCCCATCGCGGATTACGCCGACTCCGACACCCAGCGCTCGAACGCTCGGAAGTCGAACGGTCGCCCGAGGTAGGACGTGATGAGCTCGGCCGCCGGCCGGCGGCTTCCCGCCGAGAGGATGTGCTCGGCGTAGCGGCGGGCGATCTCGGGATCGGTCAGGTTGCCCTGCGTGAGAAAGGGGCTCAGCAGGTCGCGGGCGATGACGAGCGACCAGACGTAGGTGTAGTAGAAGGCGGAGTAGCCGGTCAAATGGCCCCACGCCGCCTCGAAATGGTAGGCGTCGTCGAGCGGCACCAGAGAGTAGCGGGCGTACGCCTCCTTGAGCGACTGTTCGGGATCGAGGCCCGACGGATCGCGATCGTAGAGGGCGAGCGACGCCTCCGAGAGGGCGACCTGCCGGGTCCATCGGGAGGCCCGGCCGACGGCCGTAGAGCGTTCGAGCTTCGCGAGGAGATCGGTCGGGATCGTCTCGCCCGTGTCCGGATCGCGCGCGAAGCGTCCGAGGGTCGCCGGGTCCCGGGCCCATTCCTCGAACAGCTGGGAGGGCGCCTCGACGAAATCCCACTCAATGCCGCCTTGGGAGTTGTACGACCAGCGGGCGTGGCCCGAGAGCAGGGCGTGGAGGAGGTGGCCGAACTCGTGGAAGAACGTCACGACGTCGCCGTGCTCCATCCGGGCGCTCTCGGCGGGGACCCCGGGGTCGAGGAAGTTGCAGACCAATGCGCTCTGCGGGAGCTGGAGTCCTTCGATCCCCTCTCTAACGGAGAAGCAGGCGGCGTGGCTGTACTTCCCTTCCCGAGGGACCATGTCGAAGTAGCATCGGCCGAGAGGGCGTCCGTGCAGACGGACCTCGTAGACCTCCACGGTGGGGTGCCAGAGGCCATCGGAGGAGGCCCGGAAGAAGGTGAGCCCGAAGAGGGTCTGGCAGAGCGAGAAGAGCCCGTCCCGGACCAGTCCATAGGGGAGGAAGCGACGGAGGAGCTTCGGATCGACCCCGAACTCCTCGGAGCGGATCCGGGCCTCGTAGAAGCCCTCGGCGAAGAGCCCCAAGTCCCAGTTCTCGATCCGGGAGGCCGAGGGGTCGTCGCGGCGCTTGCGGGCGAGCAGTCTCACGAGGTCTGCTTCCGTCCGCGGCCGGAGGAGCGCTCCAACGCGGGCGAGGAACTGCTCGGCGGCCTCGGGCGTCTTCATCATCTTGTCCTCGAGCGCGTAGGCGGCGTAGGTCGCGTAGCCGAGACGCGTCGCGAACTCGTGCCGCTTTTCGAGCAGGCGCGACAGCACGGCGACGTTTTCGGGAAACGCCCGCAGGGTGAACTCCTCGAGAAGGCGGCGACGGATCTCGGCGTTCGCGCAGTACGTCATCACTGGTCGAAAGTCCGGGTAGTCCGTCGTCACCCGGATCTTCCCCTCGGCGTTCGGCGGGTGCTGGGCTCGATAGTCCGCGGGGAGCCCGTCGAGGGCCTGCGGCCCCTCGACCTCGATCGAACGCTGGGACTTCGCGATCCGTTCCGCGTACTCGTTCGAGATCCGGTCGATCTCGTCGGAGAGGGCGACGAGTTTCTGGCGCTCGCCCTCGGATTGCTCAACCCCGGCGCGTCGCATCTCCCGGCGCAGCTTCTCTACGGCAAACGCTGTCTCCGGGTCGTCCTGTGGGATCGGAAGATCGCCCAGGGCTCGGTAGATGTCCTGCCGGACCCTCAGCGCGCTGAAAAACCGTTCCGCGGACTCCGAGGCCTCCCGGCCCGCCGTGCGGACCGACTCGTCGGGGTGGACTGAGAAGAGGAACGATCCGTGGTAGCTCAGGTCCCGCACCTGGACAACGAGCCGGTCGAGCGGTTGGAGGAAGTGGGAGAGGTCCCGGGGCGTGGAGGGCCCGGCGATTTCCTCGAGGCGCCCTCGGGCCGACTCGAGGAGGGCAGCGGCGCGCTCCTTCAGCTCCGGGCCCGAGATCGAGAAGGGGAGCGAACCCAGCCCGACCGAGGCGCCGTCGCTCATGCGGACGTCCCCGGGAAGGCTCGGTGGCCCTTCCACGCCGAGGATCGGGCGCGAGCGGAGCCGGAAGGGCCGGGGAACTCCCGCGGGTGAGTTCGAGCGGGCACGACTTCGAAGCGGGCGGACAGGAGCGACCTCCGAGCGAACGGGATACCGGGGTGCGGATAATGCCGAGGGCCCCCGGAAGGCGGCGATCAGCGCGAGCGTCGAGAGGCCACCCGCGACCGGGAGCGGAGACTTGCCGGACTCGGCCGACCGGCTCGACGTGGGACGGGTCGCCTCGAGGGGGCGACGGCCACGCCGACGTTCCGAAGGAGGGTCCGGTACTCCCGAACCCCGATCCAGCTCACCTTGAGATACCTCCTCAGGAACGCTTCGGAGGCGTTCATCTCCCGCGCCAATCGGACCCCGAGCCGGTAGGCATCGATCTCCGTCGGGCGGTCGGCGTAGCCGTATCCCTCGGCCCAGAGCTCGGCGCCCCGCCGACGTTGGAGGAGGTGGCGGAGCTCGTGGAGGATGTCGAGGTACAGGACCGAGGTCGCGGAGCGGGCGAGATGGCGTCGGCCGACGACGATGCAGTCCTTCGGGGTGGTGAACGGGGTGAACCCCCGGCGCCGCATCGCCTCGGGGACCTCGTGCGGGGCGACGTACATCCAGAGCGGTTGGGGGACGACCTCTATGACCGCCTCTCGGGCGAGGCGAAGGCGGGCCGATGCGCTGGGGGAGAGGAGGGAGAACCCCGGGACCCGGTCGAGGCCCGGGAAGACCTTCAGCAGGGGATGGGAACCGATGCCGGGGCGTCGGTCGACCCGGAACGCCCCCGGAGGATCCGGTCCGGGCCGGGCGGCCCTCGGGCGACTTCGCTTCGCCATCCTCTTGGCCTCCCGCGGACCGATCGTCCCGCGCCGCCGCGGGGGAACGGCCCCGCCTCATGAGGGCTTCGAGCGCCGATGGACGTTACAGGCTGGAAGCGAGGAGCGCGTTCACCGCGGATTCGAGGGTGCGTTCCGGCGGGCCGTGGGCGTCGATCCTCACCCATCGCGGAGGCTGGAACATCTGCTCGAACTTCCGCCGGACCTTCGTGAGGTACGGCTCGTCCTCGAAAGAGTCCCTCGGACCCCGCCCCTCGAGCCTCCGCATGGCGACGTCGATCGGCACGTCGAGGTAGAGGACGACGTCGGGATCGATGACGACGGCCCGCTCGATCCGCTCGAGCTCCCGCCAGCGATCCTCGGAGAGCCCGGGGTACTGGTAGGCGAGCGTCGAATAGAACGACCGGTCCTGGAGGACGACGTCGCCGTGGTCGAGGGCGAGCTCGATCGCGTTGCGCTGCATGGCGCGGTCGACGGTGAAGCACATCGCGGCGGCCATCGGGTCGCTCCTCGAAAGCCGCTCCGCCTCGGCGCGGAGGAACCGGTCCGCGGGCTCCCGGAAGCTCGAGACGGAGTGGCCGCGTCCGATGAGCACGGGGACGAGCCGGGAGGCGAGTTCGGTCTTGCCCGATCCGTCGATCCCCTCGATCACGACGTAGGTGCCCCGCTCCGTCATGCGGACTCCCTCCAACCCTCGTCGACGGGTCGACCCGGGGCACGGGGTCGTCGATGGGGATCCGCCCCTTGGCCCTCGGAGATACCGTGGCATGCGGGGCGCGCGGAACGGGGAGCGGGCGTGACCTCGGCCTCCGGGTAGGGAGGATTCTCGAGGCGTCGAGGACTCAATAGCCCTTCCGTTCGGACGACCCTCGGTGGGGCGGTGTCTTCCTGGCGGGGGGGGATCGGACGGGAGAGGGGGGGACGGCCGTTAGATGAGGAGGACCGTCTTGCCCCGGCTCGAACCCGCCCGGCTCTGGGCGACGATCTCGGGCGCCTCGGCGAGCGGAAGCTGCGCCTCGAGGGGGATCCTCAGGCGCCCCGTGCTGATCTCCTTGCCCAACCGCTCGAGGTACTCCATTTTCGGGGCGAGATCGACGTTGACCCGATGGACCCCGCGGGCGTCCGTCGGCACCGAGCCGGCCGCGCCGATCGTCGACGCCGCGATGCCGCCCGGCTTCACGAGGCCCGCGATCGGTTCGAACTCCGCCGCCGGGTGGAAGAGGTCGAGGGCGGCGTCGACCCCCTCCGGATGCCCGGTGCGGAACTCCTCGAGATAGCCGTAGCGTCCCGCATCGATGTACAGGAAAGCGCCGAGCTTCCGAAGGAACGCCCCATGGTCTCCGCGGCTCGCCGCCATCACCATGATCCCCTGGTTCGATCCCAGCTGGACGACGAACGAGCCGATCCCGCCCTTCGCTCCGGCGACGAAGAGCGTCTGGCCCTTGTGGAGGTTCAGGGCGTCGAGCGCCGCGAGGGCGGTCATCGCGGGGGTGGGGACCGCGGCCGCCTGCGCCGTGTAGATCCCCCGAGGGATCTCGGCGATCGCGAGCGACTCCGGCGCCGTGACGTACTCCGCGTAGGTGCCGATCCCGGCCGGAGGATGGATGAACTGGCCATAGACGCCCATCCCCGGCTTGAATCGGCTCGCGCCCGGGCCGCACGTCTCGACGACGCCGGCCCCGTCGACCCCGAGGATGAGGGGGAAGACGTGGGGCATCACCCCATCGAGGACCCCGTCGACGATCTTCCAGTCGTACGGGTTCACGCCGGCGGCCCCGAGCTTCACGAGGATCTCCCCAGGGCCCGGCTCGGGTTTCGGTAGGTCCATCATCTCGGGAACGTCCTTGAACTTCCGCACCGCGACCGCTCGCATCGTCAATCGAAGGCGGCCGACGCTATCAAGGCTCACCCAGGTCGCCGGGGCGACCGGGGGGTCCTGGGCCGATGCCGGGGGAGCCGGGGCCAGCGGTGGGTCGCCTAGATCCCCTTGAGGATCCGGTCGATCTCCTTCGCTGCGTCATCGAGCTCCTTCGACACCCTCGACGCGACCTTCTTCGCGGAGGCCCGAGGGTCCTTCGCCGCGGAGCCTGCGTGGCTGAGCGCCTTCTGGGAGAGGACCGCCGTCGCTCTCGCCAGCTCCCGGGCCGCCCGCTTGGTCTCGGAGACGAGTTGCTCGAAGCTGTCCGGGGGAGCGCCGCCGGCGGCCGGGGGTGGTGGGGGCACCGGGGGTGGCGGCAGCACGGGAGCTCCGCAGGATGGGCATTGTCCCACGCCGATCGGTAACCCCCTGCCGCAGTTCTGGCAGAACATCGCGTTCGCCCCGCTCGGGCATCGCCGGGACCGTACTTACGGACTGCGGAACCGGGCGCTCCGAGTCGGTTCCGGCCGGCTCCGCCCCTTGACCGGCTCGGTCGCCTGGGCGGGATCGGCCGAGGCCCGGAGCCCGGGACCCGGAGCCGACGCGTGTGCCGCCCCCCCGAACGTCTTTCTACGGGGAGCGTGGTCGGGGGGCATGGTCTGGGCCTCGGTCAATCGGATCTCCGTCGAACCTGGTGAGGCCGAGCGGGTCATCGAGGCGTTCCGACACCGCTCGGGCAAGGTCGATCTCGAGCCGGGATTCCGCAAGTTCGAGGTCTGGCGGGAGAACGACGGACGCGAGGTCATGGTCGTGACGTTGTGGGATCGACGGGAGGATTTCGAGGCCTGGGTGAACGGCCCCGCCTTCCGGGCGGCCCACGCGAAGGCGAAGGACGCCCCCGGTTCGAGCGCCGGCTCGCTCTACGAGATCGTCCTGTAGGCGCCCGACATCGATGCCCGCGTCCGGATCGCTCCCCTCAGCTCGGGCCGAGAGCGGCGCGTCGGGAAGGCCGTCGGCCGGCCGACGCGCTTCGGCCCGAGACGCCTCGCCCTCCCTCGTCTCGAACCGCCGGCGGGTCGGATACGCGCTCTCGGCGGTGCTCATGGCCGAGGTCGTCGGCACGATCGGGTTCCACGTCATCGAGGGGGCCTCGTGGATCAATGCGTTCTACTTCGAGAGCATGCTCGCCACGGGCCAGGGGCCCCCGTTCCCCCTCGCCACGGACACCGGCAAGGTCTTCGCCTCCCTGATGGGGTTCGTCTCGGTCGGCTCCGTCGTGAGCGCGATCGTCCTCACGATCGGCCCGCTCGCCGTGCAGATCTGGCGGGAGGGGATCGACCGGTTCGAGCGGGAGGCCCGGCGGCTCACGGAAGAGGCCGAGGGCGGGATCCGGCGCTTCGAGGAGGAGCTCGAGGGAAAGAAGGGCTCCGGCTGATCCCCCGCGGCGAGGACGCCGCTCGGTCGGGCTAGACCGCGGGGAGCGCGTCGGTCGATCGCTGCTCGATCGGCTCCCCTTCCGCCTTGGGGAGCTGTCCGGAGACCAAGAGCGCCGCCGCGAGCCCGGCGAGGGCGATCGGGACGAGGGCCCACCAGACATCCTGGATCGAGACGGCGAGGGCGTGCTCGATCTGGCCCACGTAGGCGAAGAACGCGGGGGTTCCCTGGGCCGGCGGGGCTCCGGAGGGTTTCAGGTTCGTGTACCAGGTGAGCTGGAACGTCCCGAGGATCGAGACGACGATCGATCCCCCGAGGTTCGAGAGGAACCAGACCAAGGAGTTCCCGGTCCCGACCTCGGACTTCGGCACGCTGTACTGGATCGAGAGCTGGGTCGGCGCGAAGGTGAGTCCGACCCCGAAGCCGAACGGGATGAGCGCCCCGGCGAGGCCGACCGGCAGGAATCCCCCGACGAACCGGAAGAGCGGGGGGGTCGTCGGGACGAGGGTGAGGAGGAAGACCCCGACGAGGACGAGGGCGAGGCCGAGGACCACCGGGACCCGGAACCCCGACTTCGAGACGAGCTGGCCCCCGAGGGCGGCGCCGAAGATCATCGGGACCATGAAGGCGTAGAGGATGTCCCGGCTCGCATCCGCGCTCCCACCCAGGCCGAACACGACGAGGATCGGGATGAACGTCACGACGCCGACTAGGAGGGCGCCCCGGAGGAAGTTCACGGCGCTGCTCGCGGCGACGAGGCGCTGGCGGAAGTACTGGAGCGGCAGGATCGGGTCCTGGGCCCGGTACTCCTGCACCAGGAAGATCGGCAACAGGACGAGGGCGATCGCGAGCAGCCCGAGGGTCCTCGGATCGGTCCAGGCCCACCCGTTCGACGTCTCGACGAGGGCGAAGATCAGCGCGCCCACCCATCCGGAAAGGAGGACCGTGCCGACCGTGTCGAAGCGCAGGGCGACGCGCTCGGGCTTGAGCGGCGAGAGCGTGGCCAGCACGAGGGCGATCGCGGCGAAGCCGACGGGGAGGTTCACGAAGAAGATCCATCGCCACGTCGTGGTGTCGATGATGTAGCTGCCGATGAGGGGCCCGAAGACGATGGCGATGCCGAAGACGCCGGAGAGCATCCCCGCGAGCCGCGCGGCGGCTTTCGGGGGGAAGATGTCGGCGACGATCGAGAAGACGACGGTGAAGAACGCGCCGCTCCCGAGTCCCTGGATCGCCCGGAACAGGATGAGCTGATTGAGGCTCTGGCTGAACCCCGAGAGCGCCGAGCCCCCGAGGAAGATCGCGAGGCCGAGGAGGTAGAATGAGCGGCGCCCGAACCGATCGGAGAGCTTGCCGAAGACGGGGATCGCGACCGTTTGGGCGATCAAGTAGCTCGAGACGACGAAGACCTGGCCCGCCTGGTCGTTGAGGTCGCGGGCGATGGTCGGCAGCGCCGTCACGACGATGAAATTGTCGAGCGCGCCGAGCAAAAGACCCATCATGAGGGCCACGAGGACCCCGAGGGTGCGGCGGGAGGAGAGCATCGGGGTGCTCGGGGCGGTCTCGCCGTCGGCGGTGGGCGACGCGGGGGCGCTCTGGGCCCGTAGGGCGGTCTCGCTCATCTTGGGAGGTTCCGGGCCGTCCCGACCGGGTGGGGGTTATGAGCGTGTCGGCGGCGCTGACGTCGGGGTTATTGGCCCTCCATCAAGGCCGAATTTCGGAGGACCTCCCCGAGAGACGCAATCCCTGAGGCCGTCGGGCACCCGCGGGCCTCCGTCCGATGGGATCGTTGAGCGTCGAGGAGCCGCGGAGGGGCCGCGGCCGAGGGTCGTGGACCCCCCGATCACGGGCGCGGGTGGCGTTCGCGCTCGCCTCAATCGAGGCCGGAGAGCACCTCGGCGAGACCGTCCGGGCGGGGGAGATGCCGCCCGACGATCCCCCAGCCGTTCGCCGCGCGAACGTCCTCGACCCGACCTCCGATGAAGACGCACTCCGAGGGCGGGGTCCCGGCGACGGAGAGCGCCTCGATGAAGATCTGGGGATTCGGCAGGGCGATCCCGAACCGGTGGGAGATGACCGCCCCGTCGAGGATCTTCCCCAACCCGAAGCGGTGATCGGCCTCCCGGGCGATCTCGGCGGGAAGGTTCGCGACGGCGATGACGCGGATCCCGAGGCGCTCCCGCACCTCGGCCACCCGCCGGCGGTTGTCCGGATATTCCGAGAGGCACGGTCCGAGCAGCAGCGCCTGAATCTCGGTCGGCGGAACGGCCGAGCCAACGGCCAGGGAGACGGAGCGGCAGAAGGCATCGATCGAGGTCACGCCAACCTCGAACGGTCGGGTGTGGGCCGAGATGGCTGCCCGAAGTCGTTCCGGGTCGTGGTCGGTCGGCCCGGCGAGGGAGTTTGCGAGCTCTGCCCACGGGTCCCGGAGGAGGACGCCCGGCAGATCGAGGAACAGGCTCTTCGGCCTTCCTTCCGTCACGGGATCGCGTCCCGCCCCCGAGGAGCCTCCGGCGCGTTATGAGGGCACTCCCCCGCCGGATTCCACGGCCATCGACTGACAGAAGAAGCTTAATCCCCCAATTCCTGCCCGACGCGACATGGTCGGAATCGGCACGCTCCGCGCGAACAGCAACGCCACCGTCGACGCCACGATAACCGCGATCTCTCCGGTCCGGGACGTCACGACGTCCCGCGGGGCCTCGCAGGTCGCGGACGCGACGCTCCAGGACGAGACCGGGACGATCACGCTCACCCTGTGGGGCGAGGACACGAAGCGCTACTCGGTCGGGCAGAAGATCCGGATCAC
>DASYZN010000098.1:0-2123 GCA_035946105.1 Thermoplasmata archaeon
GTCCCGTTGAACCGCACGAGGCCTCCGCCTGAGCCGGTCACCACGAACGTGACGGAACTTCGGCCCTGGGAGGTCTCGAAGGAGGCGTTCAGCGAGGTGAAGGCCGTGCCACCGGTGACGACGAGCCAGGTGTACGGTAGGCCGGGGGCCGCGATCTCGAGCCCGGGTCCGCCTCGCCAGGCCCCGAACGTGCCTCCGGGGGGCGGATAGGCCTCGATCCCATAGATCCCGGGGGGCAGGGAGAATGTGGAGAGGTCGGCGAGCTGCGCGAGGGCTTGCCCCCCATCGTAGATCGCGTTGTTGACGACCACGCCGATGGTCCCGGCGCGCCCCACCCCGCCTTCGACGCTTACATTGATCGTGGTGAGCTTGGGGTTCGGCCCGAATTGCGCCTCCAGGGTTCCGTTCCCTAGGACAGCGAGGTTCGCCCAGGGGTCGAGGGGTCCCGAGGTGATCTGGACGAGACCGGTGGACTTCCAGCCGATGAACGCGAACCCACTCGAGGGCGTCGCGCTCGCCGAATAGTTCCCGGCCGAGAGATTCGACAGGGTGCCGTTGGGGGGGAAGGACCGCCCCAACAGGTGGACGAGCCCCCCGGAGGTCGCGCCGACGGAGACCGAGTAGGCGGGACCTCCGCAGGAGGGGACGGTGGCGTTCGTCGGAGGGTAGAATCCGAGTCCGAGACCATTCTGCTGCGCAACGGAACCGTACTCCCGGTACTTTCCGAAGTCCTCGGATGCGCCCGGATAATCCGTCGATCCGAACTCGAAGGCGCCCGCCGCGCAGTTGTAAGAGTACCACGGATAGCTGCACCAGGAGGATCCTTCCCGCCCTGTGCACGCCCCGTTACTGAGGTCATCGATGAGACGGAACCCGCCGAAATCCTGGCCAAAGCCGACCTGCACGGGGACCGAGCGCGTCGTGGCGTTGAAGAAGACCGGCGGGGCGATCCGCCACGGGGCGAGCGAGTCGTTCGCCCAGCTCCCCGGGTCGTAGCTGGGGCACGGTACGGCTCGATCGGTCGAGGTGGGAGGCGGCGGTCCCGGACTGCAGCCACCGTAGGAGTTGTTCGAGGGGACCGAACCGCTGTTCGCGTGGCCGGTCTCGAAAGCAAAGACCACCGGAAACTCTCCCCCCGGGGTCCATTGGAGGCTGTTCTGGAAGGAGTTGGACGGATACGCGGGATCGAGCGGTAGGTTCGCGGTCGTGTTGAAGAGGAAGAGGGTCGAGGTCGAGTCGGACGTGGCGTCCGTAATGGCAAGCTTCTCCCCCGTAGGATCCCCCGCCCAGCCGGTCATCGTGACGGAGATCGCGTCGCCCTGGCTCATGTCGAAGAAGGTGCCCCCGCTCGTTCCATCGAGGTACAGGGGCTGGTAAAAACACGGATTCTCGTAGCCGTTCGAGGCCTCGATCTGCCAGGCGACGGCGGCGCCGATCCAGTTCCCGGGGGCCGTTCCCGAGAACCAGTCCTGATCGGGATAGAACTGGAGCTCGAGGAAGCACTGGTGGAGCCAGCTGTACGGGTCCGTCAGCGTGAGCCCGAACCAGATCGCGGTGTAGAGATCCCCCTGCAGCTGCGTCGGAGAGCGATCCACGGGGAGCCGAACGTTCCAGGTGACATTCCCGCCGCTCCCCGGCAGATCCGAATAGAACTGGATGCCCGGTTCGTCGTGGCCATAGCACCCCCCGTCGTAGTACTCCTGGGCGCTCGAGTCGTTGGGTGCGTCGGGCCAGAGCCCGGCGCAGTAGGAGTTGTTCCACGCCGTGGGAGTCTGGGAGAGCGCGCCACCGGCCCGGAGCGATCGGAGGGGGGACCCGATCGGCACGGGTGCTCCGGGGGGTCGACCGAACGGGTAGAACGAGGCCGGATGGGGACCGGAAAAATGGCCGGAGAGTCCCCGGACGAACGGGGCGGATCCAAAGGGATCGTTCGTTCCCGAGGGTGTGTTCCTTTCCGGCGTCCCGACCGCGGCACCTTGGGCCCCGCTCGAGAAGGCGCCGATGGGTTCGACGGCATTGGCTCTACCTCCCTCCTGCGGGTAGGCGTCGATGGGAGGCAGCGCGACGAGGAGGGCGAGCCCCACGACCGGGAGGAGCCATGGAAGCCGAACACGGCCTCCGGG
>DASYZN010000099.1:0-2334 GCA_035946105.1 Thermoplasmata archaeon
CGGCGCGACCGCGGGCCGGTCCAAAAGCGATGCGGCGCGACCGCGACGGCCGCGGGCCCGCGCGTCGCGCGGGCGCAAGATTATCAACGGGCCCCGGCTCGGCGGCGCCGAGGGATCCGATTGGCCGACCGGTCGAAGTCGAGGAGTCCGTCGCCCGCGCCCGAGCCGACCCCGTCCAGCCGCGCCCGGCGGGTGTTCATGGTGACGGGGGGCGTCACGAAGTTCGCGAAGGGCCATCCGGCGATGGACTTCCGCCTGATGGTGAAGCGGGCGTACGACGCGGCGCTCTCCGAAGTGCCCAACCTGACCCGCGACCGGATCGACGGATCGAGGATCTCCTACTTCTCCGACCATTTCGCCCGCCAGCTGAAGGCGGCGAGCATGGTCCAGGACTACCTCGGGTTGAACCCGAAGGGCTCCGTCCGGATCGAATGGGGGGGCGCCACGGGAGGCGAGTGCTTCCAGGCGGCCTACGAGGCCGTGGCGAGCGGACGGATGGATGTCTGCCTCGCCGCCGGGTTCGAGACGATGAGCCGGGTCGCGACGTGGAAGGGGAACGAGTTCATCGCCCTCGCGTCGGACACGAACTTCGACTTCCCGCTCGGCGGGTTCTACACGGGCTACTACGCCCTGATGGTGGTCCGGCACATCTACGAGTACCTCCGCAAGACCCGGTTCGCCGGGGTCAAGGACGAACGGGAGGCGCAGCGGCTCGCGATCGCCGAGGGCAGCCGGATCATGAGCCTGGTGTCGGTGAAGAACCACACCAACGCGCTCTTCAATCCCTACGCCCAGTACCCGAAGAAGCTCTCCGTCGACGACGTCCTCGCCTCGGAGATGATCTCCTACCCGCTCACGCGGGAGCAGATCTGCACGATGAGCGACGGGGCCGCCGTCGCGGTCCTCTGCGACGAGGCCCGCGCGCGGGAGTTCACGGACCGACCGGTCCGCGTGCTCGGCGTCGGGTGCGGGACGGACACGATGCGTCTCGCCGACCGCCCGTTCGGGAAGGTGCCGTTGATGCCGAAGGAGCGGGCCTCGGACTACGCCGACCTCGACTACCCGGGGGTCCACTCCTTCCGGGCCGGCCGCTCCGCCGGTCTCGAGGCCTACCAGATGGCCGGGATCACCGACCCGAAGAAGGAGCTCGACTTCATCGAACTGCACGACGCCTACGCGTCGAGCGAGATTCAGACCTACGAGGACCTGGGGCTCTGCAAGTACGGGGAGGGCTACGCCTTCACGGAGAGCGGCGCGCCGTTCCTCACCTCGGTGAAATACCCCTTCGCCACGCCCAAGGCGGGAACGATCCCGGTGAACCCGTCCGGCGGGCTCATCGCCTGCGGCCACCCGGTCGGGGCCACCGGCCTCATGCAGGCGGTCTTCGCGCTCTGGCAATTGCAGGGGAGCATCCGCACGCACTACGGGAACGCGACCCTCCAGATCCCGAACGCCCGGCGGGGCGCGATCCACAGCCACGCCGGGACCGGCTCCTCGGTGACCGTCTCCGTCCTCGAGCGGGGGTTCCGATGAGCGGCCGCCCCCGACCCCCGGCGTTCGATCACTTCCGGGACGTCCAGGCGGAGCTCGAACGAACCGGCGCCGCGATCTTCCGCGACCCGACCGGGGTCGAGAGCCTCGTGGTCCGCAGCCCGTACGCCATCCAGTACATCCACAGCTACGCCGAGGACTCCGAGTTCTTCCTGGGCCTCGCCGAGGGGCACCTCAAGGGATCGAAATGCCGATCGAAGTCCTGCGGCACCGTCTACGCGACCCCGAGAGGGCACTGCATGGCCTGCGGCAGCCCGACCGGGTGGATCGATCTGCCGACCTCCGGTCGCCTCCACTCCTGGACGACCTGCCATTTCGGCAGCGAGGCGTTCCTCAAGGAGACCCCGTACAACCTCGCCCTGGTCGAGTTCGAGGGCGCGGACAGCCTCCTGCTCGCCCGCCTGAAGGACTGCGTCGAATCCGACCTCTACGTCGGGATGCCCGTCGAGGCGCGCTTCGACCCGTCGCCGAAGTACTCCATCACGGACGTCTGGTTCGTGCCGAAGTGACCGGCCGAGGCCCCCCCGGGCGCCGGGCGGGACGGGACCGCCCGCCGGGTCCGAGCCCCCGATAGAACGTATTAGTGCGGGGCGCCCCTCGCGATGCGACCCAGCATGCGCGGGAGATCGAGGGCCTTGCCAGCCGCCGTGGCGCTCGCCCTCGGATTCACCCTCCTCCTTCCCGCGCTCGGCGGGATCGGCCCGCGCGTTGCGGGTCCGCCCCCCTCGTCGACGCCGCGACCCTCCGAGCGACCGTTCGACGGGTCGCCGCCGACGATCGCCC
>DASYZN010000100.1:0-14317 GCA_035946105.1 Thermoplasmata archaeon
CCCACTCCGGGCCGTCGTCCGGCCCCCGCGGGCGCTTCGGGGCGAGCAACGGTCTTATCTCCCCCCCGGGTGAAATACGCCGACGATGGGCGAGGCGATCACGCTCCGCGTGGCCGAGGCGTTCCAGCAGGACATTGGGCTCGGCACCGCCCGCCTCGATGTCGGCACCCGTCAGCGGCTCAAGGTCGGCGTCGGCGACATCATCGAGATCAAGGGACGGAAGACGACCGCCGCGGTCGTCAACCGCGCCCAGCAGGAGGACGAAGGGAAGAACCTGGTCCGGGTCGAGGCAGTGGTCCGCCGCAACGCCGGGGTCAGCATCGGCGACCGGGTGATCGTTCAGCGGATCGACTGCCCGATCGCCGAGGGCGTCACGATCGCCCCCATCTACTCCGGCTCGGCGAAGATGGACCTGGGTCCCGGTCTCGAGGCGTTCGTCTCGAAGGCGCTCTCGCGCCGACCGTTCGTGCGCGGGGACGTCTTCGTCATCCCGGGGGTCTTCCTGATGGGGGGGTCGCTCCCGTTCATGGTCGTCTCGACCCATCCGAAGGGGACGGTCCAGGTCGGGCCGACGACCCTGATCACGATCAAGGACGAGACCGTCACCGAGACCGAGGTCGCCGCCCCTCGGGTCTCCTACGAGGACATCGGGGGCCTCAAGGAGAAGCTCGGGCGGGTCCGGGAGATGATCGAGCTCCCCCTCAAGCACCCGGAACTGTTCGATCGGCTCGCGATCTCCCCGCCGAAAGGGGTGCTCCTCTACGGCCCCCCCGGGACGGGGAAGACGTTGATCGCGAAGGCCGTGGCGAACGAGGCGGGCGCCCACTTCATCGGCATCCAGGGACCCGAGATCATCTCGAAGTACTACGGGGAGAGCGAGAAGGAGCTCCGCGAGAAGTTCGAGGAGGCGGAGAAGAACGCGCCCTCCGTGATCTTCATCGACGAGCTCGACTCGATCGCCCCGCGCCGCGACGAGGTGGTCGGCGAGGTCGAGCGCCGGGTCGTGGCCCAGCTGCTCACCCTGATGGACGGCCTCTCGGGCCGCGGCAACGTCATCGTGATCGCGGCCACGAACCGGGAGGAGGCGATCGACCCCGCCCTCCGGCGGCCCGGACGCTTCGACCGGGAGATCGAGATCGGGGTGCCGACCCTCGCCGGTCGGCTCGAGATCCTCCAGATCCACACCCGGGGGATGCCGATCGAGGGCTCCGACCGCGATCGGGAGCGGATCCTCAAGGAACTGTCGGCGGCGAGCCACGGCTTCGTGGGGGCCGACCTCTCCGCCCTCGCCCGCGAGGCGGCGATGCGTGCGCTGCGCCGCTATCTCCCCGAGATCGATTTCGACAAGCCGATCCCGCTCAGCCTCCTCGAGCGGATGAAGGTCACCGACCGCGACTTCCGAGAAGCGTTGAAGCAGATCGAGCCGTCGAGCCTGCGGGACGTCGCGATCGAGATCCCCTCGACGCAGTGGGAGGAGGTCGGCGGCCTCGACCCGATCAAGCAGGCCCTGCGAGAAGCCGTCGAGCTGCCGTTCCGCAACCCCACCGCCTACCGGCACCTCGGGATCGATCCCCCTCGGGGGATCCTCTTCTACGGCCCCCCGGGAGTAGGAAAGACCCTGCTCGCGAAGGCGGCGGCGACCGAGAGCCAGGCGAACTTCATCTCGATCAAGGGCCCCGAGATCATGAGCAAGTGGGTCGGGGACAGCGAGAAGGCGATCCGGATGATCTTCAAGAAGGCCCGCCAGGCCTCGCCGGCCATCGTCTTCATCGATGAGATCGACTCGATCGCCCCGAAGCGGGGGCTGCAGACCTCGAGCGGCGTCACGGAGCGCATCGTGAACCAGCTCCTCACCTCGATCGACGGCCTCGAGGCCCTCGAGCGGGTCGTCGTCCTCGCGGCGACGAACCGTCCGGACATCCTCGACGAGGCCCTCCTGAGGACCGGCCGCTTCGATCGGCTGCTCTACGTGGGGCCGCCCGACGCGAAGGGGCGGCTCGAAATCCTGAAGGTCCACACCCGCAAGATGCCGCTCGACGACGTCCGGCTCGACGAGATCGCCGCGCGCACGGACGGCTACGTCGGGAGCGACCTCGCGGCCCTCTGCCGGGAGGCGGGCCTGGTCGCCATCCGGGAGAACGTCCGGGCGACCAAGGTGACGATGGCCCACTTCGACGAGGCCCTCAAGCTCACCCACCCTTCGACCGACGCGGAGTCCCTCAAGTTCTACGAGGAATTCGCCCGCTCGATGCTCCGGGAACGCCTCGGCCGGCGCAAGGAAGAGGCCGCCCAGGCGATCTACCGCTGACGGCGTTTTCTCGACGAGCAAGCTATATGTACTGAGGCCAAGTCTCGCGCCGAGTTCCCGATAGGGAACGAGGAAGAAGGGGACGGGTGCAACGATGGGTAACGGGGTCACTCGGGTCGCCCTGTGGGCCCTGGTCGTCCTGCTGCTGGCGGGTTCGCTGGCGGCGGTCGCCATGGCGCAGGCCGGCTCGCCGCCGAACTATACCCTGCTCGGGTACGTGGAGCAGCCGAACAGCGCTCCGGTCCCGACCGGCGTGACCGTCGACCTCATCTCCTCCGGAACGCACCAGTCCTTCGAGACCGAGACCTCCACCTCGAGCGGGCAGTTCAGCTTCAGCTCGACGGGCAACGCTCCGGCGCTCTCCCCCGGCTGGTGGGGCCTCCGGGTCCCTCCGCAGGCCCACGTCCCCCTCCTGGGCGGCCAATGGGCCGTCCTCCCGCAGAGCCAGGGGGTCCAGTACTTCCAGCTGAACGGCTCCCAGTTGACGACGAACGCCCCGGTCACCCTGACCGGCGTCACGCTCGACCAGTACAGCGCGACCCTCACGGGGAACGTCTCGCTGAACGGGCGGCCGATCGGGGGCGCCTCGGTCCAGCTGCTCGATCCGTCGTACAACGGCTTCGTGCTCGCCAACAACACCACGGTCTCGGTGAAGACGAACACGACCCACATCGGGGAGTTCTCCCTGAGCGTCCCGACCGGAAGCTTCGTCCTCGAGACGTCGATCGCCGGCTCCCCGCCGCTCTACAACTACACGGCCGTCACCATCGGCTCGGGGACGGTCTACGTCAATCCCGCGCTCTCGCCCTCCAAGAGCTACGTGACCTGGGGGTTCGTCAACCTGAAGTCGAGCCCGACGAGCCACGTGCCGAACGGCGGGAACGTCACCGTCTTCGACCCGCTCACGGGCGGCATCTACAGCCAGCCGACCTCCAGCGGAGGGTTCTATTCGGTCGGCACCTACGGCGCGCAGACCTTCGACATCGTGCTCTCGACCGTCGGCTACCAGACCGTCTGGTACCCGCTCACCGTCTCCCCGTCCTCCCCGTCAGGGGGAACGATCCCGCGGAACGTGCTGACGGGCCCGATCGCCCCGCCGGCGGTCTATTCCACGGTGCTCGACTGGTCGAAGGGGCTCGGCAAGCTCAACGTCACCACGACGGCCGTCCTCGGGAACGACTCCGTCTTCCCCGATCTCGCCAACGCCTCTGTGGGGCAGCTCTGGTCCCAGCTCGCGCTCGACTGGCAGCATAACCTCACCTTCAGCGCGGCGAACTTCCCGCAGGTCCGCCAGTGGATCCAGAGCGCCGGACCGTTCTTCCCCGCCGGCCAGTCGTCGACCCTCGTGAACAACACAGGCTACGGACAGCCGTTCAACGTCACCTTGAGCTCGACGAACGGCTGCGCGAACTTCTGCGGCCTCAACAGCTCGGCGACGATGAAGCTCAACTGGACCCAGAACTACAACCTCACGGCGAAGGTCCCGACGAACCAGAAGAGCTACGCGATCACCTTCCAGTTCCGCCATCCGACGAACAGCCAGGCGTTCAACTACACGGCGATCCTCCCGGCGGGCTACGTCCTCGAGGCGAACGCCCAGGTCCCGACGGACGCCGCGCTCGTCCCGGCGGGTCCCGGAGGGACCTGGACGTCGTTCACCCTGGTGAGCAAGCCGTCCGCCTCGGCCTACGGGACCACCTCGTTCAAGATCGTGAAGTACGGCAACGTCTCCGCGGCCGTCAACATCTCGTCGACCGAGTTCTCCTGGTCGAACAAGAACATCGTCAACGCCTCGAAGGGCCACTACGCCGTGCTCGCCGGAGCCGGTGAGAACCTCAGCTTCTCCGGGCTCAACTCGATCTTCCCGGCGGGGACCAACGGAACCCTCTACCACTGGAAGTTCGGCGACGGCGCGTTCAAGAACGTCTCCTCGCCGACGACGAACCACACCTACGCCCTCGCCGGGACCTATGTCGGATCCCTCAACCTGACCTCCTCCGGCGGAAGGACGAGCCAGGTCCCGTTCACGGTCTACGTGGGGTCGAGCCCCCCGGTCGCCCAGATCAGCGTGAGCGGCACGAACGTCTCGGCCCGACAGATCCAATCGTTCAACGGGGCGAACTACCTCGTCGTCAACTGGTCGGCGCTCCTCCACTTCAACGCCTCGAACAGCACCGCGCCGGTGAACGCCGGGCCCGGCGCCCCGTCGGGCGTCATCAGCGTCGCCCTCTGGAACATCACCGATGCCGGCTCGCAGACCTACAACTACACGGCGAGTTCGGGGAAGAACCCCCTCGACAACGTGACGTCGAGCTTCCTCGGGAAGGGGAAGTACTTGAGCGCCGGCACCGTCGGCAGCCAGGCGATCCCCGGGAACTTCCTCGGCTGGCAGTACAACGTGACCCTCACGGTCTGGGACTACGGGGGACACAACGCCACGACCTCCCTGATCGTGCTCGTGAAGGATACCCAGAAGCCGGTCCCCTCGCTCTCGCTCAAGAGCTCGAAGGGCCGGATCGTCTCGAGCGCGGGGGTCGTCGAGGACAAGAACCACACGGCCCAGGTGTTCCTCTCGGCGGCGAACTCGACCGATCCGACGAACGGATCGATCGCGCTCTACAACTTCACCCTCACGAACGCGAACAAGTCGGCCGACCGAACGATCCTCGACCCCGTGTCGGGGCCGAACTACCCGATCCCGGCGGCCCAGCCGATCTGGCTCCAGCCGCAGGCGAAGCCCTACACGGTCACCCTGACCGTCACCGATCGGGCCGGGAACAAGGCGAACACGAGCGCGTCGCTCACCGTGGCGGTGAACACGAGCCTGCGACCGGTGCTGTCGCTCGCGAACCTGACCGCGCCCTCGACGATGACCGCCGGGACGTCCTACACGATCTCGGTCAACGTGACCGACCTCTTCGGTCTCAACTCGACGGCGATGTCGACGACGGTCCGCTTCTACCTCTTGCCGCCGTCCGGGACGGGGAGCCCCATCAACATCGGCGGGTCCCCGAGCTCGGTCCAGTTCTTCCTCTGGTCGGGGAAGTCGCTCGCCTCCACGGCGAACGCCACCGGCCAGGTCGATATCAAGTGGAACCAGACGTACAAGGCGGTCATCCAGTTCGATCCGTCCCGGACCGGGACCTGGGAACTCTGGGCGAGCGCGAACGCGACGAACGAGTTCGCCGCGAACTACCAGAACGGGGCGAACCAGGCCCACGTCCAGGTGAACCTCAACCCGAACCCGATCGTCCTCGAGGAGGAGGTCGCGGGGGTCATCGCGGTCGCGGCGGCCGTCATCGCGGGCGGGATCTACTACTTCCGCCGGCGCGGGACGAAGCCCGTCTCCAAGGGCTCGGACAGGGCGAAGCTCGAGCGGGGCGGGAAGCGGGACGAGCCGGACGAGGACGACGAATCGTAACGGGCCGGGGGCCATTCCCTAGGACCCGGGCGGCGTCGGCCCTCGGAGGATCGGAGCGACCGTCGGCGGGCCTTCGGGCGGCGCCCCTGGGCTCAGCCGTACGGGCCGACCTCGTCCAACAGGTCGACGTGGGTGAGGATCATCCTTCGGCAGCAGTAGCGGGTGAGGCCGAGGCGGGTCAGCACCTCGCCGGCGCCCTCCCCGCGGCTCGTCCGCTCGCGGAACTCGTCCCAGTGTTGCCCCACGACGTTGCCGCAGGTGAAGCAGCGGACCGGCACCATCATCGTCATCGCGATCGACCTCCGCCTTCCGATCCCTACCGGTAGGACTTCTGGCGTCGCTTGCGCGCGCCGCGGCCGCCGGGCCGCTTCGGGAGCTTTCGCCTCGGGTCGTTCACCAGGAGGGATCGGTCGTAGCGCTTGAACATCTCGGTGAGGGCCGGGTCCTTGAGCCACGCCAGGAGCCCGCGGGCGACGGCGGTGCGCGCGGCGGACGCCTGCCCCATGATCCCGCCGCCCTCGACGGTCACGTCGATGTTGAGGGTCTTCCAGCGCTCGCCGGCCATCAAGAGCGGCTCCTGGATCTTCTGCCGGACGATCTCGGGTTCGACGACCTCGAGCGGCTGGCGGTTGATCCGGACCTGGCCCACGCCCTTTCGGACCGTCGCCCGGGCGAGGGCGCTCTTCCTCTTGCCCGTCGACTGGAGGATCACGGGGGCCTTCATACGCGGGCCCCCAGGAGGCGGGTGATCTCCTCGAGGGTCATCGGGGCGCGCAGGGCGGGCCGGGCCTTGGCGTCCTCGATCGACCCCCGAGGCGCCCCCGAATACTCCGAGGGCACCCCGATGTAGACCGTCAAGCGGTCGAAGGCCACCTGGCCGCGGGTCTTGAGATGCGGGAGCATGCCCCGGACCGTCCGACGGAAGATCCGGTCGGGATACCTAGGGTAGTGCGGGCCGGACCTCTTTGATCCCCGCGCCCGGTTCGCGACGTAGAAGGAGAGCACGTTCTTCCTGGAGCCCGTGACCACGCTCTTCTCGGCGTTGACCACGACGATCGATTCGCCGGCGAGGAGGCGCTGGGCGATCCGGCTCGCGGCGCGGCCCAGGACGAGACCGGTCGCGTCGACGATCGTCCCCGCCGGGACCTTGGCGGACGCCGCTGGCCGCCGGATCGGCGGGGGGGACGGGCGGGCCCTGGGCGGGGGGCGGGCGGCGACCGGCGTCCCTTCGACGGTCCGCTCGATCGGCTCCTTCGGCGCCGCGGCGGGTCGGGGTCGGGGCGGCCGGCGGGCGCGCCCCGCCGTCGGCGTAGAGGAACCCGTCGGGGGATCGGGGGCGTCAGCCAAGCAGCTTCACTCCGGATCCCTTCGGGTGGGCCTTCAGTAGCTCCAGGATCGAGACGACGGTGCCCCCGGCCTCGTGGACCTTTTGGCGGGCCGCCGCGGAGGCGTGGAAGGCGCCCACCGTCACGGCCTTCGTGAGGCGGCCGTCGGCGAGCAGCTTCCCGGGGACGACGACGACCGACTTCGCCTCGAGAAGCCGCTCGAGATGGCCTACGTTGACGGGGGGGTGGCGGTGCCGAGGTCGCGCCAGGGTCTCCGCGACCCGACCCCAGACGGGCGCCTCGTGGGTCTTCGCCGCCCGCCGAAGCTCGAGGAGCGTGCGTCGAAGCTCGGGATTCTCCTTGACGATCGTCCTAAGCATGTGAGGGTCGCCTTCGACCCGGGTGCTCGATATAAGGATTGCCGGGCGAGGCTTTCCTCGACGGCCGGGAGGCGATCTTGCGGGAGGGCGCTCCGCCCCCGATCGCCCCGGGATCCGCTGGACGGCCCCCGGCACCCGATCCGGTTTCCCCTCCCGAACAACGGTTAAATATCGAGGCCCGCCATCGTCGGCGAGAGGCCGACATGCGCAAGTTCCTGACGGAGCTCCGAGGAAAGACGGTCATGACCAACGACGGGCAGATCCTCGGCGCCATCGAGAACTTCGTCGTCGACACCCAGAACGGCGCCATCGCCCACGTGCTCGTCTCGCCGAGCGAGGACGTCGAGCAGCGCCTCTTCCAGACCGATGCCTCCGGCCGCCTCGTGCTCCCTTTCAAGAGCATGCGCGCGGTGAAGGACGTCGTCGTGATGGACATTGGGAAATAGGCCCGCCGTCCCCGATCTCGTCTCGATCGTCCTCACGGTACGCAACGAGGAACGCCACCTCGCCCGACTCTTCGAAAGCCTCCTGGTCCAGTCCCCTCCGTTCGAGATCGTCCTCGTCGACGCCCTCTCCCGGGACGGCACCTTAGCGATCGCCGAGGGCTACGCCCACCGATTTCCCGGGCAGGTCCGGGCGGTGCAGAGATCCGGCTCGAGGGGGATCGGGCGGAACGTCGGCGTCGCCCTGGCCCGCGGGGAGTTCGTGGCGTTCATCGACGGCGACTGCTTCGCCGACTCGAACTGGCTCGCCCGGTTCCGGGAGGGCTGGACCGAGAGCGACGTCGTCGCGGGGCGGACCGTCGCGGTCGGGCGCGCGCAGTACGGCCTGCTGGAACGGGTCGAGCTGTTCCAGCGGGGCAGCGACGTCACCTACCCGAGCTGCAACCTCGGCTACCGGAGGGCCCTCTTCGTCCGCCTCGGGGGGTTCGATCCGCGGTTCATCACGGCCGAGGACATCGACCTCAACCTGAGGGCGGTCGAGGGGGGCGGCCGGATCCGCTACATCGAGGACGCCGTCGTCTACCACCAGATGCGCTCGACGTTCCTGAGGTTCCTCTACCAGGCGTTCTGGAACGGCTACGGGCGAAAGCAGCTCACGGAGAAGCACGGAACGCTCTGGGGCAGCTACCGGCTCCGCCGGCTCATCTCGAACCAGCGGACGGCGATCTCCTGGATCCGGATCGTCGCGGCGCTCGGGGGCTACGCGAGCCGGATCGTCGCCGGCTACGGCCGCCGGTTGAGCACCCCGACCCCGACGACGCCCGAGCTCGCCGCGCTCTCCCACGCCCCTGGGGGCCGCGGGACGGGCGAGCCTTAGCCGACCTTGACGAGTTCCGAGACCTTCGCGACCTCGGCGAGGACCTTCTGGACGTCCGCCGCCTGGTCGATCACGGCGACGAGGAGCGCCTTCTTCCCGCAGCCGACGATGATCGTCTTCGAATCGTTCCCCTCGACGACGATCCGCTCGGGGGGGGCGCGGTTGAGCTCCGTGTTCGCCGTGGCGGCGGCGCCGAGGATCGTGGCGCACATGATGGCGAACGTCTCCGTGTAGACGCCGGCCGGAACGTCGGCGTACAGGACGAGCCCGTCGCGCGAGACCAGCGCGGTCGCAAGGCCCGAGATGCGAGCCTTCAGGTCCTTGATCACGGTGCCCACGTTCCCTGTCGCCATCATGGTTTTCCCGGTTGCCTACAGCTCCTCAATGTGGAAACGACATTCCGATACGCCTACGCTGGCACATCGTTCTTCGGTACACTTGACGCGCGACCCCTTAAAGCGTTCGTAGAACTCGCGGAGGATGCCCCGCAGGCGGTGGCAGGTCGGAATGTCGCTCGGGGCGACCTCGATTGACCCCTTGACGACCACGAGGCCGTTCTTGAACTCGATCTCCTCGACCCAACCCCGCTCCTTCAGGATCTGGCCCGCCTTCTCGAAGTAGTGGGCCCGGTCCTTGAGGGCCTCCTCGGCCATCTCGGATCCGAGGACCGACCCCTCCTTGAAGAACAGACCGTGGCATGCGTGGGACATCACGCCCTCGTAGAGCTCCTTGACCTTGCGGAGCTCGCCCTGGTTGAGCTTGACTTGGCGCATCGACGAGGGCTCACCCAAGCGCGGGGTATAAAAGCGTTGGTAAAGGGCGGAAACGTACCGCGACGTCGAGCGGTTCGCCCCGCCCTCCTCTCCTCGCAGCCATGGGTTCGGGCCGAACGGAGGGCCCCCGATCGACGGCTATTCTGCCTCGGGCCCCGGTCTGGGAGAGCCGAGCTCCTCCGAGGCGCCCTCCGGCCGTTCGGGGCCTTCGGGTCCCTTGGGAGCGGAGGGGGGACCACCGGCCTCCCCGCGGAGCACCTCAGGGAGCTCCGAGAGCGATCGGATCCGGGTCCCGGAGGCGGCCGGGGCCTTCCCGTCCCGGTCGATCAGGACCGCCCGCATCCCGGCCCGGGCGGAAGCCCTCACATCGCTCCAGTAGAGGTCGCCGACGAACACGGCCTCGGCCGGCCGGACCCCGAGGGCGTCGGCCGCGCTCCGGAAGGCCGACTTGGCGGGCGGGGGCGGCTCGGAGGGCGGGAGCCGGACGAGGTGGATGGGGTCGATGCCGGCCCTCTTGAGGAACCCCTCGGACCGCTCATGGGGCATCGGGCTCAGCACGGCGTACGGAATCCCCTCCGATTCGAGGCGGCGGGCGAATGGGACCACGTCGGGGAACGTCTCGATCGGTCCTTGGGCCCGAAGGTACCGTTCGACGACCGCCCGCTCCTCCTCGAGGGGCAGCGGGCGGTCGGCGACGAGCCTAAGGGTCTCGGCCACGTGCCGCTCGAAGTCCGCCCATCCCGTCGCGGGCTCGGCCCCGATGAGGCCCCGCCAGCGCCGGCGGTCCCACGCGCGGTCCGCCTTCCGAAGGGCGCTCGCGAGGTGCCGCTCCGGGATGACGGGGCCCGTCGGCCGCCAGGCCCATTGCCATCGGGCCGGGGTCTGGAGCGGCAGGAGCGTCTCGTCGAGATCGAACACGACCGCCCGTGCGGCCCCTAGGGGGCTCCCCATGATCGATCGATCCGCTAGTCCCGGCCGGCCTTCTGGAGCTCGAGGAGGTCCTCGGTCGAGACCTTCTCGCCCTTCTTCAACCGGGCGAGGAAATCCTCCTCCTTCGGGGGTTCGGCGTCGGCCCAGGAGATCGGGGCGTGGCCTCCCCGGGCCGCGAAGAGGAGCTTCTCGATGTCGCGGACCTCCTCGATCGCCGCGATGTGGGAGCGGTGGGCGTCGTCGGCCTGGGTCTTCACCTCGATGAGCTTCGCCTGGACCTCGTCGGCCTTGCGGCGGAGCTCGTCGACGGCCTCGTAGAGGCCGACCATCGCCTCGTGCTCCCGCTGCGCCTCCTCGGCGAGGCGTCCGACGGCGGTGTGGTGGCGCTCCGCCTCCTCCTTCGACGCGTTCAGCTCGGCGAGCGCCTTCTCGATCTCGGGATCCTGACGAAGCTCGTCGTCCTCCTCGCGGATCGCCGACTCGAGCTTCTTCATCTCCTCGATGAGACGCTTCTCCTGGTCGCCCGTCAAGGCCGTCGTCATGTGGCGGAACTCGAGCTCCTTGAGCTCCTTGCGCAACCGCCAGACCGGGACCGCCCCGGCCTTCGGCACCCGGCTGCGCTTCAACTCAGCCATGCGGTCCGAGGCGATCTGGAACTTGCGGTTCCACTCCTCCCGCAGGCGCTTCGCCTCCCGGACGTCCTCGTTGAGCTCGTCCCGGTGGCGTCGATGGTCCTGGGCCTCGGCGCTCTTCGCCCTCAGCTCGTCGACGATGCGGGCCCGGTCCTCGGCCCTCAGCCGGGACTCCGCGTTCAGCCGGTCCCGCCGCGCCCTAAAGTCGTCGGCGCGGGCGTTCGAGTCCGCCCGCTTCCTTTCGAGGTCCTCGGCGGGGTCCGTCAACGAAGCACCACCCGCCGGCATCGGAACGGTCGGGGTAGGGTTCGACCAAGGCTCGGGATATAAGCGCTTCTCCGGCGGCGTTCTCCCCGAGGGAATCGAGGGGGGTGGACGGGGGCGGCGAGGCCCCGATAAGGCGGGACCGGATCGCCCGCGCGGCCGTCCCGGCCGTCGGCGGCGACCCGGGTCTGCTCGTCCCGCGTCATGCTAATAACCGCCCGGTTCGATGAAACGCCGTGGACGAGATCGGCATGATCTTCGGGGACGTCGGCCTCGGCCACTTCCAGCTCTCCCTCGCCCATCCCGTCGAGCGCGGCGACTACCTCACGGTCGAGGACGAGACGCACGGCCCGGTGCTCTGCCAGCTCGACAACCTGCGCCGAACGAGCGATCTCAACGCCGAACGGGCGGACGAGATCGCCCACGGGGACGTCTCGACGCCGATCCACGAGCGGCTGCTCGGCGAGGCCCGGATCATCGGCTACCGGGACGGCCAGGGCCTCGTCAAGATCCCGACGATCCCCTTCCGGTCCGGCGCCAAGGTCTTCCGGGCCGAGGAGCCGCTCATCGCCGACGTCCTCGGGCTACGGCACCGGGGGAACTCGGGGGCCTACGTCGGCCTCCTCAGGAACCACGAGCTCAAGATCGAGCTCGACATCAACCAGCTCGTCCAGCGCCACGTCTCGGTCCTTGCGAAGACCGGCGGCGGGAAGAGCTACCTCTTGGGCGTGCTGATCGAGGAGCTCCTGCGGCACAAGGTGACCTGCGTCATCATCGACCCGCACGGGGAGTACGGGTCCCTCAGGTTCGCCGCGGAGAAGAACGGCGTCCACGCCCGCTTCCGGGTGGAGTCCCAGGGGTTCGCGAAGCAGGTCCAGGAGTTCAGCCCGGACGTCTCCCTCAACCCCTCGGCGAAGCCGCTCACCTTCTCCCTTCGGCACATCGATCCGAGGGAATTGCTCGTCTTCATGGGCCTCACGAACGTGAAGAGCTTCCTCGCGCCGCTCAAGGAGCTCGTCGAGGCCGTCGCCCAGACGAACCCCGACTTCTCCGTGAAGGACCTCGTGCGCGCCGCCGAGCACGGCGAGGGGAGCGCCGCCGAGACGCTGCACGAACGGCTCGAGTACCTCGAGCAGACCCGCATCCTCGGGGCGAAGGGGACGAGCCTCAACGACCTCGTCGTCAAGGGGATGGCGACCCTGGTCAACCTGCGCGGGGTCGCCCCGGACGTCCAGGAGCTCGTCGTCGCGCGGATCGCCTCGACCCTCTTCGACAACCGAAAGAAGGGGAAGATCCCGCCCCTCTTCCTCGTCATCGAGGAGGCCCACAACTTCGCGCCCCAGCAGGGGACGGCGACCTGCTCGAGGGTGCTGAAGAACATCGCGAGCGAGGGGCGGAAGTTCGGCCTCGGGCTGTGCGTCGTCACCCAGCGCGCCGCCCGGATCGACAAGACCGTCCTCTCCCAGTGCAACACCCAGCTCATCCTCCAGGTGACGAACCCCCTCGATCTGAAGGCGATCGCCCAGTCGATCGAGGGGCTCACGAGCGGGATGGAGGACATGATCCAGTCCCTGCCCGTCGGCGTCGCCCTGGTCACCGGGGGCGGGTACCAGACCCCGCTCTTCTGCGAGGTCCGGCCGAGGGCGACCCGCCACGGCGGCGAGTCCGTGCGGATCGTCGAGAACTAGCGCTCCCCGACCGGTCGGCGGGGCCGCAGGCCCGGGTCCGCCTATCGACCGCCGTCCTCGAGGTAGCGGGTGACGAGGCGGACGCCGAAGGCGGTCGCCCCCGCGTTCTGGTAGGCCGGCTGGTACTTGCGCGTGGCGCCGGTCGTCCAGGCCGGGCCGGCGATGTCGAGGTGGGCCCAGGGCGTCGATCGCCCGACGAACGTCTCGAGGAAGGCGGCCGCCGTCAGGGCGCCCGCCGGAGGCATCTCGGTCGAGTTGCGGACGTCGGCGATGTCGCTCTTGACGAGCTCGCGGTGGTAGTCCGTGAGCGGCATCCGCCAGATCGGCTCCCCGGAGCGGGCCGACGCCCCGAGGAGGGCGTTGGCGAGGGCGTCGTCGGAGGAGATCAGGCCCGCCGTGTCGTCCCCGAGCGCCACGACGCACGCCCCGGTGAGCGTGGCGAGATCGATCACGACGTCCGGGTGGAAACGGTCGACGACGAAGCCCAGGGCGTCGGAGAGCACGACCCGCCCCTCGGCGTCCGTGTTGAGGACCTCGATCGTCCGGCCCCCGTAGGTCGTCACGACGTCGCCGGGTCGGTAGGCGCTGCCGCCGGGCAGGTTCTCCGCGCAGGCGAGCACCCCGACGATCTTCGGCGGGAGCTTCAGCGTCGCGGCGGCCCGAAGGATCCCGAGCACGGCGCAGGCGCCGGACTTGTCGAACTTCATCTCCGAGAGGTGGAGCGACGGCTTGATCGAGATGCCGCCGGAGTCGAAGGTGATCCCCTTGCCGACCAGGGCGACCGTCTTCCCCGACCGCGCCCCGCCGCCGTACTCGAGGACGACCATCCTCGGCGGGTGGACCGATCCGCCGCCGACCCCGAGCAGCCCGCCGCAGTGCATCTTGGCGAGCTCGGTCTCGTCGTAGACGGTCACCTTGAGCCCGACCTCCTTGCCGAGCCGGCGCGCCTCCTCGGCGAGCCGCTCCGGGGTCGCCGTGTCCGCCGGCAGGTTCGCGAGGTCGCGGGTCCATAGGACCGATTCCGAGAGCAATCGGCTCCGGTCGGCCGCCTTCTTCAGCGTCGACTCCTCGCGGGCGTGCTCCTCGCCGAGGAAGACCGTCGCCTCCTCGACGGAGGATTCGGCGGAGGACTTGTACTTCGTGAACTCGTAGGCGCCGAGCGAGGCCCCCTCGACGAGCGCCCCGACGGCGAGGTCCGCCGCCACGGGGCCCGTGGCGAAGGAGGCGAGGCGGAAGCCGAGGGTCCGGACCCCCTTCCCCCGGAACGCCCGGATCG
>DASYZN010000101.1:0-8614 GCA_035946105.1 Thermoplasmata archaeon
CTCGCCGGTGGCCTCGTCGAGGTCGTGACGATCGGCCTCGTGGCCGCGGGCCTCCCGATCGCCCGCGCCCTCCGATTGCCGATCGCCGAGGAGCTGAGAGCCCCGTGAGGCGGTTCCGACGACCGACCCATCGCGCCTGGCAGACCGCCTTCGCGGCGAGCGCGATCGCCGCGGCGGTCGCCCTGCCCGTCGTCCTCCTCTCCGTGGGTGGAGGGGTCTCGGATCACGAGATCGCCCAGCTCGAGCATGCCGGCTACCAGATCGCGGTCTCGGCCCCCGGATTGCATGGCATCGAGGGGGCGCACGCGCTGGCTGCCTCGATCGACCGCCTCTCGGGGGTCTCGGCCGCCTCCCCAATCCTGTCGGCCTCTGTCGATGCGTTCGGCCCGAACGGCGGGGCGATCCCCACGCTGGCTGAGGGGATCGTGCCCGAGGCGTTCCAAGCGACCGAATCCGCCAGCACCCGGGGACTGTTCCCCTCCCCCCTCCCCCTCGGCGACCCCACGGACCAGGGGAGGTTCGACGGGGGTTCGTACGCCGGCCCTTCGGCGGCGACCGCCCTCCTCGCGGCTCCGTTCGCCGTCGAGCTCGGGGTGTCGGCCGGGTCGAACGTGACGCTCTCCCCTACGCCGGATCGGTCGGGGGGCGAAACGTTCCGAGTCTCCGGCATCGTCGGCGGTTCGGGGACGCTCCTCTCTCCGACGGCCGCCTTCGCCCTCCTGCTCCCCCTCTCCGACCTCCAGCTCCTCGTCGGGGCGGCCCGGGCCAACGGGACGACCGGCGCCCTCGAGGATCTGGCCGACACGATCCAGGTGGCCCTCTCAGGCTCCGGCGCCACCGATCCGGCCATCGCGGCCCGGGTCGCCCAGGAGATCCAGGCGCTCGTACCGTTCTACGGGGTCAGCGAGTTGAGTGATCAGGTCCGCCAGGCCGAGTCCGGGGCGGCGGTCCTGACCGGATTCTACCTCGCCCTCTCTTCCGTCGGCCTCTTGATCGGTCTCGTCTTCCTCGCGATCGTCCTCGTGCGCCACGTCGAGAACGAACGACGCGCCATCGGGATCCGACGGGCGATCGGGGTCCCGGCGCGATCGATCGCCGCGTGGGTCCTCGGCCGCGGGCTCCTCCTCGGAGCCCTCGGCGGCGGGGCCGGGATCCTCGGAGGGTGGGTGCTCGTGGAGCTCCTCGACCGCTTCGGATCGGCGGAGGTCCGCGCCGCCGTCGACCTCGCCGTGTTCGACCCCCTCACCCTCGCCCTCCTCGGCGTGGGGCTCCTCGGCCTTACGGCCCTCGCGAGTCTCTCGGCGATCCGCACCGCCCTCAAGCTCCCGATCCCCGAGGCGCTGCGGTGACCGGGCGGTTGGCCCCACGGATCGTCCTTCGCCACGTCGTCCGGCAGTACGGTCCGGCCGGGGGTGGGGCGATCCGCGCCCTCGACGGCGTCGATCTCGAGCTCGTCCCCGGCGAATCGGTCTCGGTCGAGGGACCCTCGGGATGCGGGAAGACGACCCTCCTCAACCTTCTCGGCTTGCTCGACGTCCCGACCTCTGGAGAGATCCTTTGGGACGGGACCTCGATCGGGGCTCGCCCCGAACGGGAGCGCGCCCAGATCCGGTTGACCCGGGTCGGCTTCATCTTTCAGCGTTTCTACCTCTTGCCGACGCTGACGTCGCAGGAGAACGTCGAGGTGCCGATGCGGGCGTTGGGGGTCCCGGGGCCAGAGCGCCGGGCACGCGCTGAGGAGCTCCTCGACCGGGTCGGCCTTTCGGGGCGCCGGCGCTCCTACCCCCACGAGCTGTCGGGAGGCGAGGAGCAACGGGTCGCCATCGCCCGGGCCATCGCGAACCGGCCCGGACTGCTCCTCGCCGACGAACCGACAGGCGAGCTCGACAGCGCGAACGCACGCCGCGTCCTCGATCTCCTCCTTGACACCGCCCGCACGGAGGGGGCCACGCTGGTCCTGGTCACGCACAACCCCGCGGTGGCCAGCGGCGCGAGCCGACACCTCGGGCTCTCCGACGGACGGATCGTCTCCGACGGCCGGGGGACCTAGACGTGGCGCGGATCGCGATCCTGCTGAGCGACCGTTGCCATCCGAAGGAGTGCCAGTGGGAGTGCCAGGCGTTCTGCCCGCCGGTCCGGATGGGGCAGGAATGCATCGTCAAGGGGCCGAACGGCCAGCCGATCATCTCGGAGACCCTCTGCATCGGCTGCGGCATCTGCGTCCACAAGTGCCCGTTCGATGCGATCAAGATCCTCAACACCCCCGAAGCCTCGGAAGAGGAGATCGTCCACCGCTACGGCTACAACGGGTTCCGGCTCTACCGTCTCCCGACCCCCCCGGAGCGGGGCATCACGGGATTGCTCGGGCCGAACGGCACCGGGAAGTCGACCGCGCTGCGGGTCCTGGGCGGGACCGAGCGCCCGAACCTGGGCGACTACCAGACCGAGGGAAGCTGGGAGCGGGTCGTCGCCCGGTACCGGGGCACCCAGCTCTACGAGCACTTCCGCCGGATCGAGCGCGGGGAGCTCCGCGTCGCCTCGAAGCCCCAGTACGTCGACCGGGTCGCCGAGACCCCCGACACCGTTGAGTCCCGTGTCGAGGCCGCGGGGGGCGACGCCGGCGCCGCCCTTCGGTCGGTCGGGCTCTGGGAGAAGCGGGACCGACCGCTCCGCGAGCTCTCCGGGGGCGAGCTCCAGCTGACCGAGATCGCCCGCACCCTATCGACCCCCGCGGACCTCTACCTCTTCGACGAGCCGTCGAGCTACCTCGACATTGTCCACCGCCTCGAGGTCGCCCGGCTCCTGCGCCGCCTCGGGGAGGAGAAGGGGGTCGTCGTCGTCGAGCACGACCTCGCGCTCCTCGACTACCTCGCCGACCAGGCCCACCTCGTCTACGGGGTCGAGGCGGCGTTCGGCGTCGTCTCCCACCCCCTGCCGATGCGCACGGCCGTGAACACCTACCTCACCGGCTACCTGAAGGACGAGAACGTCCGGTTCCGAACGGAACCGGTCCGGTTCGTCGCCCACCCGCCGAAGCCGGCCCATCGGGCGAACGTCCTCGTCGCGTTTGACGCCCTCGAGAAGCGGTTCGACCGATTCCACCTCGCCGTCGAGTCGGGGCAGCTCTCGAAGGGCGAGACGATCGGCATCGTCGGCCCCAACGCGACGGGGAAGACCACCTTTGTCCGGATGCTCGCCGGGGTCGAGGAGCCGACGGCCGGTCGCCCGCCCGTGGGCGTCACGGTGAGCTACAAACCGCAGTACCTCAAGGCGACGCACTCGGCGAGCCTGAGGGAGCGGCTCGACGCCCTGCGGGCGGACGCGACCTTCGATGCGGCGCTCTTCGAGCGGGAGCTTGTCCCGGCGCTCCGGCTCGACGGCCTCCTCGACGTCGCCCTCCCGGACCTCTCCGGGGGAGAGCTCCAGCGTTCGGCGATCGGGCTCGCCCTCGCCCGGCCCGCGACGCTCTACCTCCTGGACGAACCGTCCGCGTATCTGGACGCCGACGAACGGATGGCGGTGGCGAAGCTCGTCCGCCGGCAGATCGAGCGCCAGGCCGCGTCGGCCCTCGTCGTCGACCACGACATCTACTTCCTCGACCTCGCCTGCGATGGCCTGATGGTCTTCGGACCCGGCCCTACGGGGGCTTCGGAGGGCCGGGGCGCCGGTCCCTTCGCCATGCGCGAGGGGATGAACCGCCTGCTCCGCCAGGTCGAGGTCACCTTCCGCCGGGACGCGGAGACACTGCGACCGCGAATCAATCGGGAGGGATCCGTGCTCGACCGGGAACAGCGGGCGAAGGGCGAGTACTACTACGAGGCCGCGGCGTGAGCGCGGGGGCCTCGACGCCCTATGGGAAGCGGGAGCCCGGGGGGCCGGGACGATGGCACGAGCAGGCCCCGATCTCCGTCGGGGTCGCCGTCCTCTATGGGGTATTGATCCTCGCGCTCCTGTTCCTCGGTCGGCCGACCGGCCGCTCCGCCATCCCGAACCCGCTCGCCCTCCTCGCGATCCTCCTCGGGGTGTTCTTCGCCCGGTACGCCTCCACCGGGTACACGATGGACTCCGAACGGCTCCACGCCCGGCGGCTCTTTGGAAGTCGATCGATCCCCTACTCCGAGGTCCACCGGATCGAGCTCGCGAGCCTTCGGGAGCTTTCGCCGACGAGCCTGTTGGGGGGATGGGGTTGGCGAGGAAGGATGTGGAGCGCCGGGGTGGGAACGTTCGACTCCGTACACACCGTCGCCTTCGGGGTCCTGATCCGCCCCGCGGAGGTCCCGCTGTTCGTCTCCCCGAAGGACCCCGTGGCCTTCGCGCGCGAGCTCTCCCGGAGGGTCCGGTCGGACCACGCGGAACTCGAGCTCGGCCCGGGGATCTGAATCAACCGCCCCGCGGGATTCACGCCACAGGGAGTTCCGGCGCGTAACGCTGGGCCCACGCCGTGAGGCCCCCCGTCAAGCTGCGCACGCGGCGTACCCCCAAAGAGGTGAGGAGCCGGGTAGCGTTCGCCGATCGATTCCCCCTTCGGCAGTACACCACCACCTCCGAGGCCTTCCGAAGCTCCCCGAGCCGTTCGGGAAGGTCGCGCTGAGGGATCAAGAGCGCCCCGGGCAGGTGGCTCACGGCATACTCGAACGGTTCCCTCACATCGAGCAGCAGGGGCGGTTGGGGCCGGTCGAGGGCCCGCCGAAGCTCGGCCGGGCTGATCTCCCGCGCTTCGTCTGCCGGGGATTCCGGGAGGGCACACTGCGCGGCCATCGATCGCAACGGCCGGTGCGCTCGGCCCCGGCCGCACCGGGGACAGCCCGGATCCTTGGCGATCTCGAGCTCCCGAAACCGCATGCCTAAGGCGTCGAAGAGCAGCAGCCGTCCGGACAGCGAAGTTCCCTCCCCGAGGAGCAGTTTCAGCACCTCCGTCGCCTGGATGAGCCCGATCAGGCCGGGGAGGACCCCCAAGACCCCAGCCTCCGCGCACGAGGGGGCTGCTTCGGCGGGAGGCGGCTCGGGAAAGAGGCAGCGATAGCAGGGACCCGACCGGGCATCGAAGACGCTCGCCTGGCCCTCGAATCGGAAGATCGCCCCAAAGACGTCGGGCTTGCCGAGGGCGACGCAGGCGTCGTTGATCAGGTAGCGCGCCGGAAAGTTATCCGTGCCATCGAGGACCACATCGTAGGGGCCGAGGACTCGAAGGACGTTCTTGGGCCCCAGTTCGGCGTGGACCGGCCGGATCCGCACGTTCGGATTCAGCTCCCGGAGGCGCGCCCGACCCGCCTCGATCTTCGATCGGCCAACGTCCGATGTACCGAATAGGACCTGGCGTTGCAGGTTGGAGACGTCGACCCGGTCGAAGTCGATCAGGCCGATCTCTCCGACACCGGCGGCCGCAAGGTAGAGGGCGGCGGGGGCGCCCAGGCCGCCCGCTCCCACGATGGCCACCTTGCTCGCCTTGAGACGTTCCTGTCCTCCGAGGCCGATCTCCGGCAGGAGGAGGTGGCGACCATAGCGTCGCATCTCCTCGGGCCTCAATTCCGCTCGCGGCCCGGTGGGGAGCTTCCGCGTCGGGGGGCGCGCCGAAGCGTGGGACCGGCGGAGGGCGGATCGCGTTGGGACGCGCCGACCGCTCCCGCCGGAGAGCGATGGGACGATCCGCAATTCGTCGCCGTCTCGGACGGACGTATCGTTCCCCTCGAGATTTCGGATGTCGGTGCCGTTGAGGAAGACCGCGAGGTCCCGCCGCAACCGACCATCGGCCCGAAAGATCCGATCCCTCAACGCCGGCCGGAGGTTCGACAGCTCTCGGAGCGAATCGCCCACGGTGGCCGCTGAGACGCGGAGCTGCCGTTCGCTGCCGGACGAGGGGACGAGAGGCGGCGATAGCTGGATCAGGATCCCGGTCACCGTGGAACCTCGATGCGACGACGGTTCGCCGGGTTCACGCGTCGCCGAGGCCGAAGTTCGGAGGGTCCTCGGGCTCGATGACGCCGATACGCTGATCGATTCGGGGGTCTACGCTGCGCACCCCGTCGGGCTTCGTACGCCCGCCACGGGCCGGGGCGTCCCCGCCCTACGCCCTGGATCACCATCAGGAGGCCGTCGAAGAGGTCTTGCCGATCGCGTTCGGAGGGGCGCGGGGGGGCGTCCGGGTGGGAATGATAGGTCCCAAGGAGGTCGAGTCCGAGGGCGTCGGAGATCGTCGAGGCCGCAACGACCTCATTCGGGAGAAGTCGATACCCGGTGCGCCGGCCCCTCCGGTCAAGGCCGTTCGGAGACCTCAGCATCGCTACGACGTGCACCCCTCGGGAGCCGGTTCTTCCGAGCAGCCAGCCGCACGACTCCCTCGGATAAGCGGAGGCGGCCTGAGCGGCCAGCGACCTCCGGAGCGATCGGGGGAGCCGGAGATCAACCCGATGAAGGGCGAGGCGGAGGGAGGCTACTGGAGCTGGATCAGATGCGTGCACCGCGTACCGCCCCGTCCGATCGAATCCTGCATTTCGAGGCCGACCTGGCCGAGCAGCTCTTCCGTTAGATGCTTGTCAAAGACATCGCAGAGAAGATGGGCATGGGTCAAGGCCGTGTGACGAAAGACGCAGTTCGTCCGAACGATCTTGAGCGCGCCGGAGGGGCTCTGCTCCACGGTCGATCGGAACCCCAGGTGATTCAGCGCCTCGGCGAGCGCCTCCGCCCGGCGGACCGGAGGACTCGCCTTCGGGATCTCCCGGGCGATCTGCTTCGCCATCCCTCGCGCGGCGTCGGCGAACAGGGAACTCACGTACGCCTCCCCCTCCCGAGCGATCAGCGACTCCATGACCGAATCGAGGAGGAGTTCGTACCGTCGAGGGAAGAGTTCCTGACCCTGCTGGGTGAGAAGGTAGCGCTTCCGGGGCCGGCCTACCCCTTCTCGACGGAAGCTCGGCACGACGATCCCTCGCTCCTCGAGTCGGTCGAGGTGACCTCGAGCCGCGCTCTCCTGGATGCCGAGCGTCTTCGCGAGGTCGCGGGCCGTCCTCGGAGCGAGGGCGAGCTCTTCGATGATCCGGCCCCGGGTTCCCGTGCCGACCCGAATGTCCGCCGCGCTCATGGGTTGAGTTCGTCCGCTCTCTAGTTGGGGGCTGGTATTTGTCGCCGGCGATTTAGATACCCCGAGATATTTAAATAACGGGGGCCGCTCCGTCGCGCCGGGTTCGTCGATGAGCGATCGTCCGGCACACACCCTCGAGATCCAAGGACTCAAAGTCGAGGTCGAGGGCAAGCAGATCCTGAAGGGGGTCGACCTCAAGCTCGTGAGCGGCGAGCTCACGGCCCTCATGGGCCCGAACGGTTCCGGAAAGAGCACCCTCGCTTACGCCCTGATGGGTCATCCAAAGTACAAGGTGACCCACGGCACGGTCATGCTCGATGGGGAGAATCTCCTGGCGAAGACCGTCGACCAGCGCTCGAGGGCGGGCCTCTTCCTGGGGTTCCAGTACCCGCAGGAGGTCTCGGGTCTGTCGCTCTCCAAATTCCTCTGGACCGCCTACATGCAGCGCCACACGGCCGAGACCGCGAACTCCGACCAGTTCGGCCGGGACCTGAACGACCACCTGACCTATCTCGGAATGGACCCGGCCCTGCTGAAGCGCTCGCTCAACGAGGGGTTCTCCGGCGGGGAGAAGAAGCGCGTCGAGGTCCTCCAGATGGCGACCCTCTCCCCGACGTTCGCCATCCTCGACGAGCCGGACTCCGGCCTCGATATCGACGCGGTGAAGTCCGTCGGCGAGGCCGTGTCGAAACTGCACCGACCCGAGGCGGGCATCCTCGTCATCACCCACTACCAACGGATCCTCAAGTACCTCAATCCGGACCGGGTCCATGTGATGGTCGACGGGGTCGTCGCCCGCTCCGGGGGCCGGGACCTCGCCCTCGAACTCGAGGCGAAGGGCTACGACTGGGTCCGACCCCCCCCGACGAGCGCCGCGTAGGGGTCTCGAGGTCGTCGATGGACTGGGCCAAGGTCCGATCGGACTTCCCGATCCTATCGAGAACGAGCCATGGGCATCCGTTGGTCTATCTCGACTCGGCGGCGACCAGCCAGAAACCACGGGCCGTCATCGATGCGGTCCGGGAGTTCTACGAGCGCCGCAACGCCAACGTCCACCGGGGGGTCTACGAGCTCAGCGAAGAGTCGACCGAGGCGTTCGAGGCGGCCCGCGCCCGGGTCGCCCGCTTCCTCCATGCGTCGGACCCGTCGGAGGTCGTCTTCGTCCGCGGGACCACCGAGGCGATCAACCTGGTCGCGACGAGCCTCGGCCGATCGTATCTCAAGCCGCACGACCGGGTCGTCACGACCGTGATGGAGCACCACTCCAACATCGTGCCGTGGCAGTTGCTCCGCACCTACGGAGGGATCGACCTCTCGTTCCTCGACATCGACGACCAAGGACGGCTCGCCCTCGAGGGACTGGAGGCGCTCTTGCGACCGCCGACCCGCCTGGTGACCTTGGCCCATGTATCAAACGTCCTCGGCACGGTCAACCCGGTCCGAGAGATCGCCGATCGGGCCCATGCCGCGGGGGCCCTCGTCCTCGTCGATGCGGCCCAATCGGTCCCCCACCGCCCGGTCGATGTGCGCGCCTTG
>DASYZN010000102.1:0-3069 GCA_035946105.1 Thermoplasmata archaeon
CTCGCCCGACTTCGGCCCGGCGAGGAACGCTCCCGGGCCGAGCGTGAGATCGAACTGGCCGACAGGTTGGGACTCCCCCGGTCCCGACTCCAGGCGATGTTGCCCGCGGGGGGACTCAGCGTCCGCTTCGCGTAGACTCGATCGACCTCCCCGGCGGGAAATCCGTCCCCTTCGAGCCGCCAGGTCTGGCCCCGGGCACGGAGGCCGGCGATCCGATAGCTCCTCCCTTCCGATTCCAGGGTGGCTCCGACCTCGAGGCGCTGGGTCGGATCGTAGCGAAGGCGGACCGAGCGTGTCCGCCGTCCCTCCACGAATGAGACCGGTACGATGGCTCCATCGTCTGGAGCGACCCAAAGCGTGGCGATGGAGCGCGCCATCGCGCTCTCGGGCCGAGAACCGTCCCGACGGTCGATCCGAAGCACCCGCAAGGCCGGATCGACCCGGGGAAGACGGACCCCCACCTCGACGATGTCATCGGGGGCCATCGATCGGGTCCGCCGAGTGGAATGCGGTCCCTCGGAGAGGATCTCGTCGAACACCACGCGGGCCGAGCGGGCAGATCGGAACGGATGAATCCAGTGACAGATCCGGCAGCGGGCCACCCCCGAGAGGCTCGTGGGAGCCGATCCCGACGCTCGACGGGGGACCGCGAGGATCCGGTGCTCGGTGGACCTCCCACAGTTCTCGCAGTAGAGGGTCCCGGAGTGGATCGCGGCTGGCGACGCGACCGACGCGTTCCCCGGGCCCCCTCCCGAACTTTCGAGAGTGGTTTTCGGCAACTCTACCTCCTTCGAACTCATGGGCCGCCGCCGAAGATTCCCGGTGCCGATCCGGAATTCGGCCTTCGGCGAAGGTCAACTTCCGATCGACCGGGCCGTCGGCCCTGACCTCGCGCGCGGGCGGTGCCGGCGGCCCCGCACGATGTCGTGACCCGATTCACGGGATCCATGGCCTTCGTCCGGGAACCAGGAGCGATATCAGCTTTCGGAACCGACCGGACGCGTCACGGTGGTGCGGGCACTTCGGCCGACCCGGATGGGGCTGCCCGAATTTGAATCGGGGTCCCGGGCTCCCAAAGCCCGAAGGATGGACCATTAGAGCGGGCGAGCGGTCGGCGCTCGTCCGAAGCTACCCCACAGCCCCGCATCCGGTGTTCGGCCTAGACCGCGTCCACCCGCTTGAGGGTTCGCCCGATCCGGCACTCGGCGGCCTCGGGTGGGACCCGCTCGATCCGGTAGCGCTGCTTCGGGGCCAGCGTCGGGCCGGCGCAGTCGGCCCAGTTCGGGCAGTCGAGCCTCGTGCAAGCATATCGTCCCACGTCGACCGAGCTGCCGACGATGGCGCTTCGGGAATCGACCAGGAGCGGACGCGCCACGGACTCCACCTCGACCACATGGGCGCTCGACTCTTGGAGGGCGCAGGGGTGCTCGATCGGGCGGACCCGGAGGATGCGGTAGCGTCGCCCCGGATCCAGGGTCAGGCAGGCGTTCCGGTACGGGCAGGTCCGGCAAATCGGCGCGCCCCCCTGGTACACGAACTCGAAGCCCTCGGTCGCCTGGGCCTTCGCGATCAACGTGATGCCGGTCATCCGATGACCCCTGTCACGGTCGCGAGCCGCTCCGCCGCCTCCCGGCTCAAGCCGTTGTCCCCCAGGATCGTATACCGTTCCGGCCGGATCGCATGGGCGCGGACGAGGGCCTCGATGACCTCCTCCGGGGAGACCCCGAGCTCCCGGGCGGTGACCGGAGCGCCGATCGTGTGCAAGGCGGACCGTAGCCGCTTCCAGTCGCCGCCGTGCAGGTACATCATCATGACCGCGCCGACGCCGCACTCCTCCCCATGCAGGCTCGGACGGGCCGCGGCCCGATCGAGCGCGTGGCCGAACAGGTGCTCCGAACCGGAGCACGGCCTCGAGGAGCCGGCGACGCTCATGGCGATCCCCGCGACGATCATCGGCCGGATCGCGATCCAGACCGATTCCTCGAGGTGGGGCTTGATCAGGGCGGCGTGCTCGGTGATCTCCTGGGCGGCGTATTCGGAGAGGGTCGCCGCCGTCGAGGAGAACTCCTCGTTGCGCAGCCGCTGGGCGAGCTTCCAATCGAGGACCGCCGTGACGTTCGAGATGACGTCGGCGCAGCCCGAGGCGAGCAATCGGAACGGGGCCTGGACGATCACGGCGGTATCGGCGAGGATGCCGATCGGGACCGAGGCGGCGAGGCTCGTCACCCGGTCCGGATCGTGGAGCGAGGCCCTCGGAGAGGAGATCCCGTCGTGGGCGGCCGACGTCGGCACGCTCACCCAGGGGATCTTGAGCCGGTGGGCGGCGACCTTGGTGAGATCGATCTTGCTCCCCCCGCCGACCGCGATGAGGAACCGGGCCTTCGCCTCGTCGGCCTCCGAGGCCACCCGGTCGACCTCGGCGAGCGTCGCTTCCCGCGCCGTGATCAGGGCGACATCGAATCCGGCCTCGCGCAGGATCTCCTCGGCGCGGTGGCCGGCGAGCCCCAGGGTCTTCGGACCAGTCACGAGGGCGCCCCGGTCCGGGAAGTCGAACTGTCGGCAGGTGCGACCGAGCTCGGCCAGGACGCCGTGGCCGGCGAGCACGGTCCTCGGAAAGACCATCGATCGGGTCTTGCCGAACGGGCTGCCGAGGAACGAGTGGGCCTCGCGAACCTTCTCCGCGTCGCCCACCATGCGGGACCTTGGGGGACCGGACGCTCTTAATGCGATTGGCCGCTGCGGGCCCCCCCGCCCTAGCGGCCGGGGACGTCGCCCCAGAGGACCTTGTGCTCCTGGAGGAGGAGGCGGACGTCCAACCGATCCTCGAGCACCCAGTCGGCGAGGCGCCCGGCATCGGTCCCCCACACCGGTTGGAAGACGGGCTGGGGCAATCGGCGGGACCGAACGAGCCGACGAGCGTAGAGGTAGTCCTTGCGATCGGCTACGACGAACTTGACCACATCCTGCGGTCGAAGGAGATCGAGGTTCGCCCACCGGTTACGGCGCTCCATCCCGGAGGCCGGGCACTTCACGTCAAGGCTGATCACCACGCCGTCGATGCCCAGCAGG
>DASYZN010000103.1:0-1772 GCA_035946105.1 Thermoplasmata archaeon
GGAGGCGACGGAGGCGGCCAGGAGCGAGCCGAGGACCGCGATCGAAGTGAACCGATACGCCGAGGAGAACCGGCTCCCGAGGTACTTCCGTCCGATCGGCGAGGAGCGGTTGAACGACTTCATGGAATCGATCAGGGTGCCCTGGTACATCGTCGGCGCGTTGCACAGGACCGAGCAGAGGACCCGGCGACCGAAGAGGAGGGAAAGGGCGCCGATGGCGGCGTAGGTGAGGAGGAGCGCCCCGAAGACCCCGGGGGCGAGCGCCCCGGAGGTTCCGATCCCCATCGTCCAGCCGATCCAGGGGACCGAGGCGATCGGGGGAACGTGGACCGGAAGGGCGCCCCAGGCGCCCGGGAAGAAGAGCGTGAACGCCCCGTAAGCGCCGATCATGAGGCCGAGTCGCAGCTTCTGCTCGAACTGGCGGCTCTCCCGGATCTTGAGCACGACGAGGGCGCCCATCTCGAGGCCCATCATCAGGAGGAACCACGCCGATCCGTCGATGGCCGCGAGGAACCAGAACCCGTCGGCGAGACCCGAGACCACGACGTTCCCCACCCCCCCGGAAAGCGGCGCCCAGGGGACGGACCCCAGGAACGCGGTCCCGCCGAAGTTGAGGTCGAGGAGGCCCCCCATGAAGACCTCCGTCACGAAGACGCCCCCGAGGAGTTGGGCCGCGAAGGCGGGATCGAGCTGCCAGGGTTGCGGGTCGCCCGCCTCGAACCGCTCGGGTCGGACGGCGGCCTCGAGGAAGAGGAGCATCTCGACGACGATCGACGCGCCGAAGAGGCCCGCGTTCCCCGTCGAACGCCAGAGGAGGAGCCCGCCCATCATGGCCCCGTAGATCGCCAGGAGCCGGACCAGGTATCGAGAGAACGACCGGGTCAGTTGCCGATGGCGATAGATGTGGTCCAGGAGGCCGATGATGAGGGCGATCATCCCGGCGCTTCCGAAGTCGATGGCGATCTGCTGCCAGAGGGGATTGGCGAGGGCGACCGGAGAGAGGAACATGAGGAACGCCTGCATGCCGAAGAGCCCCAGCACCGCTCGGGGGATGCGACGGCGGATCAGCACCGCGGTGAGGGCCATCTCGGCCGCCATGGTGAAGAGGAACCACGGCGAGTCGACGCTCCCGACGAGGATCGCGATCGGCCCCCCGGTCCCGATGGGCGTGTCGGCCGCGAGGGAGAACGTCCATCCCATCAAGAGCTCGTTCACCAGGACGAGGCCAATGAGGGACGCGACGACGATCGGCGGCGGACGTTCGAGCGGGGGCGACCCGGGGGGACCCCCCGCGGGCCCGGACGCGGCGCGGGCCGCCCGTAGGATGAGGAGGAAGAGCGGGAAGACGCTCGCGGACATCACGGCCGCGCTGATCCACAGACCCTCGACGAGGCCGAGGCGGCCGGGCGAAAGCAGATAAACGAGGGCGCCGAGCAGCATGGCGGCCATCATGACCAGCAGGAACACGATCGTGCCCGCGGCGATCGGACCCCGGGCCTCCGAGGCCCAACGGAGCAGCCAGGCCGTGCTCGCGGCCATCGCGGCCGCCAGCAGGGCGAGCGGGAGAGTCCCGAGGTCGATCATCTAGCGCTCCGGTTCGGGGGGCGGAATGTGCGGACCGCCGCCCCGCTCATCGCTCGGGCGCGGGGGCGGTGGGGGCGAAGGCACCTTCCCCGCTGGCCCGGCCCATCGGCCCGGATCCCCTCTCGATCCGGGTTGGACCGGACGCGTCCCGCGGGTCGAGCGCCTCCCGAACGGGAGCGAGGGCGGGT
>DASYZN010000104.1:0-7419 GCA_035946105.1 Thermoplasmata archaeon
CGGAAAGGTGGACCTTGGACCTTAAGATCCTCGAGGAGCGGAAGAACCCGCTCCTGCACCGCACGGAGTACCGCTTCGAGCTCACCCACCCGACCGCCGCCACGCCGCCGAGGAAGGACGTCCGCACCGAGCTCGCGAAGCTCGTCAAGGTCCCGAAGGAGCGCCTGGTCGTCGAGGCGATGCACGCCAAGTTCGGCCGGGCGACGACGGAAGGCGTCGCGGCCGCCTACGAGTCCAAGGAGGCCCTCGAGGTCACCGTCCGGGAGCACATCCTGGTGCGGAACGGCCTCAAGGAGAAGGCGGCCGCCGAGCCGCCCGCCGCCGCGGCGGCGGAGGCCGCGCCCGCGAAGCCGGCGAGCCCGCCGGCGAAGGCCGACGCGGCGAAGGAACCCGCCCCGAAGAAGGAGTGAAGGCGATGGCGAAGGCCCGCATCGGGCTCTACCAGGTGAAGGGCGACGCGCTCGTCCGCACCCACCGCTCCTGCCCGAAGTGCGGACCGGCGACGTTCCTGGCCGAGCACTCGAACCGGCGCTCCTGCGGACGCTGCGGCTACTCGGAGTCCTCCGCCCCTCCGGCGCCCTCCGCCCCGCCCGCCCGGCCGACGGCCCCGTCGGGCCGCCGTGGCGGGTAGCCGAGCGATCCCCCGGGCACCCGCGTCCCGGTCGCGAGGATCAGATCCGCTCGATCTCGAGCTCGTCGATGGTGATCGTCACGTTCGGCGAGAGGGCGTAGCCCCGCAGGTAGATCCACGAGACCGGCGCCGAGAGGTTCACGAACAGGGAGATCGGCACGTCGCCGGGGCCCGCGAGCTCGCCCCAGGTGAGGTTCTCGGAGAACCAGTCCGAGACGCCGAAGGCGTTCCCGTTCACGCGGACGACCGGCGTCGGGGCCGTCGGGAGGGGCGCGATCCGGTAGGCGCGCTCGGAGAGGTGGAGCACGATCCGGTAGCTGCCCGAGGGCGCGTCGACCCCGGGTCCGTTCCAGAGGTTGCCGAGGTCGCCCGGGACCCCCTGGATCGCCTCGGGGAACCGCCCGGTGGGATCGGGCCCGATCGTGGCGGAGGGCCCCGCGCCCAGGGCCTTCCCCATGTAGGTGGGCGGCGGAACGGCGACCGGACTGAGCTCGTCGACCGGGCCTCGGTAGCCGGCCCCGAAGAGGTAGACGACCCCGAGGACCGTGTCGCCGACCACCCCCAGGAGCCCGTAGGCGGCGGGGTCGTAGAGCCGCAAGGCGACCCAGTCGGGCACGGCGCCGAGGCGATCCTCCGCGATGAGGACGTACGGAGGGAGGTGGGTCGCATCGAACGGGAGGATGAGGTACGGGTCGGCGATCCAGGAGAAAGAGTAGGCGTTCTCGTCGTTGGCGACGAGCGGGAAGAGGGTGTCCGAGGCGATGACGGGGGCCTCCCGAGGGAGCAGGGCGACGAGCCGCTCGACCTCAGCGTGCCCGGCGGGGACGACGTAGGAGACCCGGTACGCCGATCCGAGGCCGACGTTCTGTAGGAGGGGGTCGAGGGGGCTCGCGGCGAGGTTCACGGCGAGGAGCGAGACCAACAGGACCCCGGCGAGGGGACGGAGGCGCGCCGACCCCGCGATGGGTCGGGCCGATCCGTAGGGGGCTAAGTTCGGCGGGCTCCGCGCCCGCCGGGCCGCCCACGCCGAGCGGAGATAGTCCCCCGCCCGGCGGAGCGGGAGGAGTCCGAGGACGAAGGCCGGCAAGAGGCCGAGCGCCTCGATGAAGCCGTACTGGAACCCCGGGAGGACGTAGTTGAGGTTCTGGCTCAGGAAGGAGAACGATAGCCACGGCAGGCTCAGCACGTAGGCCCTCGGGGCGAGGAGCGGGACGAACCCCAAGAGGGCGAGGACGAGGAGCCAGCCCAGCACCTTCGTCGAGAACCCCACCGGGAGGTTCGAGAGGGAGAGGCCAAGGTCCGACGGCGTGGTGCCGATGATGTAGCCCGTCGCGCTCGCTCCCGTCGGGAACGGGGCGACGCCCAGGAGCGGGGCGATCAAGTACTCCCGCGCGCCGAGCAGCGCCTCGTAGCCGACGACGCCGATCGGCAATAGGGCGAGGTGGGCGCGCGTCCGGCGGTCGTGCGCCGCCGCCGAGAGGCGTCCGAGGAGCCACCGGAGCCGGCCCGGATCCCCCGGGGAGCGGAACCCCGCCCAGGCCTTTCGGATCGCCGATCGGTCCGGGAGCAGGAAGAAGATCCCGGTGAAGAAGATCACGATCGGCATGATCTCGAAGGTGAGGAAGGAGGCGAGGGCGGCGACGAGGCCCCACCGGTAGCGTCCGACCTGCCAGAGGTAGAGGAACGAGAAGTACTCGAGGGGAAGGAACGCCTCGGCGTGGAAGTCGTAGAGGTTCCCGCTCAGGATTGGCGCCGAGGCGAGGTAGACGAGGGCCACGGCGAGGCCCGCCGAGGGGGTCCCGAGGACCGACGAGGCGTACTTCGAGAGGGGGATCGCCGCCAGGCCGACGACGACCGCCTGGGTCACCAGGAGGACCGGCTGGCCCGGCAGGAGCCCGTAGAACGGGACGAGGAGGTAGAGGCTGAAGGTCGAATGGACCTGCAGGAAGGAGCCGAAGCCGCCGGTCTCGAGGTCCGGGGTCTCGAAGAACGGCGGACCGTGGGTCGCCGACCAGAGCGCCTGCTGGTAGATCCCCATGTCCCACGTCGAGGTCTGCAGCTCGAGCGCCCGCATCCAGGAGACGATCGAGAGGCCGACGACGTAGACCGCCACCGCGCCGAGGAGGACGGTCGTGGGGCGGATCCGCCAAAGCCGATCGAGCCGTCGACGGCCGAGGGGCGCCCGGGGGTCCGGCCCGGTGTCCGTCGGGGGTTCGGGGCCGCCGGTCGTGGAGGCGGCCAGGGTCGCTCAGCCTCCCGGGGCCGGGGACCTCGGGGCTCGGGCGGCCTGGGACGGATCCGCCGGTCGGGGTCCCTCGCCGCCGGGGGTCGGCGACACGTCCGGCGCGGCGTAGCCGGCGCGGCGCCGTTCGAACCTAGTCGAGTCGAAGGAGAGGCTGCCCAACCTCGTCACGCTGCGGAAGACGTCGTCCGTCGCCCCCCGGCGTCTCAGGTGGGCGTTGCGCCGCAGCCCCTGGAGCTGCAGGTAGGTCGACACCCCGAGGAAGAGGAGGGCGTTCAGCCCCCGGAGCGCGAGCGAGGTCTTGGGGAGGCGCTGCGGGCCGGAGGGGTCCCGGCGCGCCCCGTAGAGGCGGGGGACCTCGCGGGCCATCCAGGGGGCGCTCGCGAGGAGCCTCGCGTAGAACGCCTCGCCGACGAGCAGTCGGACCGTGAGCGCCTCGCGGGCGAAGAGGAAGTCCTGCGCCTGGGAGAACTCGCGCAGGGCGGCCGGGGCGTCCCGGACGTAGTTGAGACAGACGGTGGACGGCTCCCCGAGGGGACCGGGTCCCCGGCCGAACCGCAGGGCGAGGTAAGCGTAGGCGAGCACGATCCACAGCGTCCCCGGCCGCGTGATGGCGAGGAGGTCGAGGTCGTCGCCCGCCTCGGGTTCCCGGTAGGCCGAGGAGCCCGTGACGCCGAGGGCGAGGACGAACGGGAGCACGGGAGCGAGCGCCCCGTCCCTGAGCCGTTGGGCGGCCCGCCAGTACCGCTCGCCCCGCTCGAGGCGATCGGGGTCCGGCGAGGTCGATCGGGCGTGCGGGGCGAAGGCGCGGTCCCCGTGCACCCGGGCGAGGTCCGGCCGATCGCAGAGCCAGACCCTCAGCTCGTCCGGCGTCGGGGAGGCCTCGGACGGCAGGAGCTCGGTGAGCTCCCCGAGCGGGACGCCGGTCCCGACCTGGGCGGCGACGCGGAGGATCCCCGCGACGCGGCGGTCGAGGGCGACCGGATCGGCCTCCCGCGGATCGGCGACGAGCGGTCCCGCGCCCGGGGCCCGGGCGAAGGACGGGGCCGGACGGGTCAGGTCGGGCGAGGGAAGACCCCCTGGTCCCCGGCGAGGACGGGCCGCCCGGCCATCGCGGTCACGCCCTCCGGGTCTGGACGGAGATGAGCACGAGACCGAACCCGAAGGCGATCGCGACGGCGGCGGCGAGGCTGCACCAGAGGAGGTTCGAGGTGGCGAAGTAGACCCCCATCCAGAGCCCGGGCATCCCGACGGAGATCGTGAAGAGTCCGAGGCCGAGAAAGAGGAGCGGGGTCGAGCGGTGGGCCCGGAACGCGACGAGGGCCCGATAGGCGATGACGCCGCCGAGGACCGCGATCGCCCCGAGGACGGTCCAGAGGGTCCAGAGAAGCGGCCCCGAGTAGCCGCCGCTCATCGGGGTCCCGCCTCCCGGACCTCGCCCCAGAGCCCGGCGAGCCGCTCGGCCGAGAGGTCCCGACGCCGGGCCCGCACGTCGAGGGTCCCTCCGTGGAGCCGGACCTCGACCTCCTCGAGCAGGCTTCGGTAGAGCTCCATCCGCTTGCCGTCCTCCGTGATCATCGACCGCTGCACGTCGACGAGGCCGAGCGCCCTCAGCTCCCCCAGGCGCCGGTAGAGCGTGCTCTGCGGGACGGTGACCGACCGCAGGAGGTCCCTGGGGGATCTCGGGGCCTCCGCCAGGAGCAGGAGCAGCTGACGGGAGAGGGCATCGCCGAGGGCCTGGAGGATCGCCTCCCGAGGGGCGAGCCGCTCCCCGGGCTCCGTGGGCCGGTCGTGGCCGTTGTCGCCCTCCGACTCGTCCATGGCCCCTCGTAACCCATCGGGCACTCAAGAAAACCCCTTGGGACCCCATCGAGGGGGACCCCCCGACGCATCGGCACCCACGCCACCTCCACGCTATCCGCCCTCGGGAGCCGCCCGACGCTCCGACCCCGTCCGTCGGGCGGCGGCGAGGGGGGAGGTAGCCCCGTCCGGGGCGACGATCTCCCAGAGGACGTGGTCCCGCACGACGACGTGGCGGTCCCATCCGGCGAGGAGCACGGCCTCTAGCTCGAGGGCCGCGAGGAGGAACGTCGAGAGGACGGCCCTCGGGTAGTCCCGGAGGGTCGAGACGAGCAGCCGGACGGCGCCCGGGGGGTCCCCCCGGGCGTACCCGAACCAGGTCGTGGGGTGGACCCCGAGGAGGTCCCGGACCTGGTGGTTCCCCCAGGAGATCCGACGGCGCTGCCTCAGATGCTCCGCCGGCGTCCGGGGGACCTCGATCTCGACCAGGGCCGCGGGGGCGTAGAACAGACGCCCCCCGTTCTCCCGGAGCCAGGCGCCGACGAACGCGCCGTCGTTCACCACGCCGGCGGGCAGCGGGGACGGGACCGGGAGCGGCAGGAGCCAGAGCTCGTCCGAGAGGTGGTTCCCATCCTCCCGCTCCAGGGTGGCCCGGTGGACCCGGTGGTGGAGCTCCCAGAGCACCTCGATCCCGCGGCCGAGGCCCCGGGTCAGGGCCGCCGGGGGGCACGGCCGTCCCATGACGGCGAACGGTCCCGAGGGCGTGGGGGCCGCCCCGAGGAGCGCTTCCACCGCCCCCGGCCGGGCCGTCGCGTCCCCGTTCAGGAGGACCAGGGCGTCCCCGCGCGCCTCGGCAAAGATCGCCCGCAGCGCCGACGCCTTCCCCTCCCGTCGGGGCTGATGGACGACGGAGACCCTCGGATCTTCGCGGGCCAGGGCCTGGGCGACCGCGAGGGTGTCGTCGGACGCGCCGCTCACGACCACGGTGATCCCGGACCACGCGGTCCCCTCGGGCAAGCGCTGGGCGAGGAGCGATCGGACCGACTCCCTCAGACGGGGACCGGTCTGGAAAGCGGGCACCCCCCCGGCGATCCACCGGCTCGGAGCGCTCATCGCCGGGACCAGGGCCGGAAAGGGGCAAAGCGGCTCGCTTGTTTCTCACGCGAAGGAACGTCCTCCGCGGGGCCCCGCGGAGGGGTCGCGCTCCCGGTCCGACCGACGGAGCGCGCCCATCGGAGCGACGGGAGGAGGAGCGCCCCCGCCACGCCGACGCCGATCGCGAGGACGATCGGGACGACGGGAAAGGGGAACCCTCCTCCCCCGGCCGCGAGGGGGGTCCCCGGGAGCGAGATGACGCTCACGGTGTCGGCCAGGGCGTTCGTGACGTAGAGGGTCCCCGGGCCCTCCGCGATGGCCACCGGGCCGCGGCCCACGTCGATCGAACCGACGACCGCCGGGGTCCCTCCGACGAGGACGGAGACGTTCGCCGAGCCGTAGTTCGTCGCGTAGACCCGATGGTGAACCGGCTCGTAGAGGAGGCCGAACGGGGAGGCGCCGACCGCCACGGTCGCGACGACGGCCCGCGTCGCGCCCTGGATCACGCTGACGGCGCTCGCGTTCTGGTCGGCCACGAACATCTCCGCGTCCGCCTCGTCGTAGGCGAGGGCGACCGGGGCCTCGCCGACATCGATCGTCGCGAGGAGGGACCCGTCGGCGCCCGAGAGGACCGTGACGTCGTTCGCGTTCTGGCTCGCCACGTAGAGCGCGCCCGTGCTCCCGTCGAGTTCGATCGCTTCCGGGAGGGCGCCGACGGGGGTCGTGCCGACGACGCGGGGACCCTGGGTCGAGAGGACGGTCACGTCGGAGGTGCCCTGGTTCGCCGTGAAGATCCGGCCGGTCGCCCCGTCGAACAGCACCTCGCCGGGACCCCCACCCACCGGGACGGTGGCGACGACGCGGAGGGGGGCGGCCGAGAGGACGGAGAGGTTGGCCGAACCGAAGTTCGCGAGGTAGAGCGTCCCGGTGGCGGGGTCGACCGCCCCCGCGTACGGTTGGCGGCCGACGGCGAGGGTGGCGAGGACGCCGTCCGTCGTCCCCGAGAGGACGGAGACCGTCCCCGAAACCCACGACGGCACGTAGACGTCCCCGCTCCTCGGGTCGACGAAGACGCCGTCCGGTCCGTCCCCGACGCCGACGGTCGCGCGGGTCGCGCCGGACCGGGCGTCGAGCACGGTCACGGTGTTCGAACCGAAGTTCGGCACGTAGACCCGTTGGTTCTGGGCGTCGTAGGTCGCCGGGTACGGGTCCGAACCCACCGGTACCGTGGTGACGAGCGCGTCCGATCCGGTCGAACCGGACGACCTCGTGGCGAGAAAGGGGGACGGTGCACCGAGGCGACCCTCCCCCCCGAGTCCTAGGGCGCGGACCTGCGGGACGGGCGCCCCCGGGACGCCTTCGAGGGCGAACGGGAACGACCCCAACAGGGTCGGGATGAGCAGGGCGAGGCCGAGGCCGGCCGAGAGGAGCTCGACGGGCGCAGCGGTCCGGGCCCCCGTCCAGGGCCGGGTCCGCTGCCATCGGATCGGTCGCTCGCGCCGAGGGCCTCGAGGGGGTCGCTTCCCGGCGAAGTCCCCATCGCTCCGGTCGCCCCCGGTCAACCTCCGAACCGCCCATGCGGCGCCGGTGGAACGACCCGGGAGCCTCTCGTCGACGCCGACGGGCCCCGCCATGGGGGAGCCTTACGAGC